>JAZNLX010000121.1:0-7554 GCA_045579325.1 Spirochaetia bacterium | reverse complement strand
GTGGTTGATACAAGGAGCATAGCAGATGATGAGAGAAGGACCGTTGAATGCTTCAGCTTCCTTGAGAACCCTGAAGAAATGATCCTTGTTGTATCCGATGGATGCCTGTGCAACATATACGTAGCCGTATGATTTTGCAATCATACCCAGATCCTTCTTGCGGATCTTCTTTCCGCTTGTTGCAAACTTGGCTACAGCACCTGCAGGAGTTGCCTTGGAGGACTGACCTCCTGTATTGGAATATACCTCTGTATCAAGTACAAGTACATTTACGTTTTCTCCGGAAGCAAGAACATGGTCAAGACCTCCGAAACCGATATCGTAAGCCCAGCCGTCACCACCGATGATCCACTGGGATTTCTTTGCGAAGAAGTTCTTCATTTCAAGAATCTGCTTTGCCAGAGGGCTGTCGCATTTCTTTACAGCTTCCACAATCTTTTCACCGATTGCCCTGCTCTCAGCTCTCTTTTCGCGGTTGTCGATCCAGCTCTGGAAAAGGGCCTTGTTCTCGTCGCAGAATTCTGTACAGGAAATAGCTTCCTTAAGGAGAGCTTCCAGTCTGTCTCTCATCTTTCTTGTGGCAGTGGCCATACCGAGACCGAACTCTGCATTGTCTTCAAAAAGTGAGTTTGCCCATGCAGGACCGAAGCCTGACTTGCAGTTCTTGCAGTAAGGTGTTGCAGGAGCGGAACCGCCGTAGATTGATGAACAACCTGTGGCATTGGCTACCATCATCTCTTCACCGAAAAGCTGTGTGATAAGCTTGATATATGGGGTTTCACCGCAGCCGGCACATGCACCGGAGAACTCAAACAGAGGCTGAGCGAACTGGCTGTTCTTTACGGAAGCAAACTTGTCGATAAGGTCATCCTTGCTTGTTACCTTCTTCTGAGCATATTCCCAGTTCTTGATTTCGCCGAGCTGTGTATCCAGCGGCTTCATTGTGAGTGCCTTAGGTGTTACAGGACATACATCGATACAGTTTCCGCAGCCTGTACAGTCAAGAACAGATACCTGCATCCTGAATCCCATGCCAACCATGGCCTTAGGTGTTCTCATTGATACGTTGATCATGGAAAGAGGTGCATTCTCTATTTCCTTTTCATTCATTACTACAGGACGAATTGCAGCATGAGGACAGATTGATGCACAGTGGTTACACTGGATACAGCTTACAGGATTCCAGTGAGGAACCTTGACTGCGATACCGCGCTTTTCATAAGCTGTTGTACCTGCCGGGAAAGTACCGTCTTCGTATCCGTTGAAGGCACTTACAGGAAGATCGTTACCCTTCTGGGCAACCATAGGCTCCATGATGTTCTTGATGAAATCAGGAATATCTCTCCTGTCCGGTTCAGCCTTGATCTCGATATCCTTCCATTCGGCAGGAATTTCAATCTTGATTACAGCCCTTCCCGCATCAACTGCAGAGAAGTTCATGAGAACAATGTTCTCTCCCTTCTTTCCGTAGGACTTGGTGATGAATTTCTTCATCTGATCCACAGCCAGGTCATAAGGAATAACCTCAGAAATCTTGAAGAATGCTGACTGGAGGATTGTATTTGTCCTGTTTCCGAGACCGATTTCTGTTGCAATCTTTGTAGCATCGATGATGTACATGTTGATTTCGTTCTCGGCAAGATATTTCTTTACATGGTCAGGAAGGTGTTTCTTTGTCTCCTCTTCATCCCAGATGGAGTTATAGAGGAATGTACCTCCCTTCTTGAGACCTCTGAGACAGTCATATTTGTTCAGGTATGAAGGAACGTGTACTGCCACGAAGTCAGGAGTGTTAACAAGGTACGGAGCAGCAATAGGAAGATCTCCGAATCTCAGGTGGGAACATGTATAACCGCCCGATTTCTTGCTGTCATAATCAAAATATGCCTGACAGTATTTGTCTGTGTTTTCTCCGATAATCTTGATGGAGTTCTTGTTTGCTCCTACTGTTCCGTCGGCACCGAGTCCGTAGAACTTTGCCTCGAAGGTTCCCTTAGGAAGCATTGAAACTTCAGGAAGAATAGGAAGAGACCTGAATGTAACGTCATCCACGATACCGATTGTGAACTGATTTTTAGGTTCCTCGGATGCAAGATTATTGAAAACCGAAAGAATATGTGAAGGAGTTGTATCCTTTGATGAAAGACCGTAGCGACCGCCGATGATGAAAGGCTTGTGAGGACAATCCTTGAAAGCTTCCACAACATCAAGATAAAGAGGCTCGCCGTTTGCTCCCGGCTCCTTGGTCCTGTCAAGAACACAGATTCTCTTTGCAGTCTTAGGATATACATCGATAAGATGCTTGAGGGAGAACGGTCTGTAGAGATGAACTGTAATAAGACCGGTCTTTCTTCCTTCTGCATTGAGCTTGTCCACTGTTGTCTTGATAACGTCTGTTACGGAACCCATGGCAACAATGATTTCTTCTGCGTCAGGAGCACCGTAGTATGTGAAAGGAGCATAGTTCCTTCCGGTAATCCTGCTGATTTCCTTCATATATTCTGCCACGATATCCGGAATGGCATCGTAGTATTTGTTCTGGGCTTCCCTTGTCTGGAAGTAGATATCAGGGTTCTGAGCTGTTCCTCTGGTTACAGGATGCTCAGGATTGAGTGATTTTTCACGGTATTTCTTGAGTGCTTCCCAGTCAACAAGCTTTGCCAGATCCTCCATCTGAGCCTCTTCAACCTTCTGGATCTCGTGGGATGTCCTGAAACCGTCGAAGAAATGAACAAAAGGAATGCTTCCTTTGATTGCCGCAAGATGTGCAACAGGAGCCAGGTCCATGATTTCCTGAACCGAGCCGGTGGCAAGCATTGCAAAACCTGTGGAGCGGGCTGACATTACGTCAGAGTGATCTCCGAAAATTGAAAGAGCCTGGGCTGCAAGAGCTCTGGCAGATACATGGAAAACACCCGGAAGGAGTTCTCCGGCAATTTTATACATATTAGGGATCATCAGAAGAAGTCCCTGTGAAGCAGTAAATGTTGTAGTAAGCGCACCAGCCTGCAGAGATCCGTGTACAGCACCTGCCGCACCACCTTCAGACTGCATTTCAACAACCTTGACCTGTTCGCCAAAAATATTTTTTCTACCGTTGGCAGACCATTCATCTACATATTCAGCCATCGGTGAAGAAGGAGTAATCGGATAGATTGCAGCAACCTCACTGAACATATATGCAATGTGAGCTGCAGCGCAGTTTCCGTCTACAGTTACCATCTTTTTTGACATTTAACTCTCCCTTACACAATATTTAAATGAAAATATCAAAATATAGATAAAGTTTCAATACTAATGGATAAATAATAGTCTATTTTGAAGCAAAAAAAACTCCTGCCCGGTTATTAACAGAAAACTATTTTTCAAGGAGACATTCAATGAAAAGATTTTTTCTATTCTGTTTACTGCCCTATATTCTGTTTTCGTGCAGCAACGGAGAGAGTCCGGAAACAACTGCAATGGTCAGGTGTTCAGTCAGTTTTAACGGCAACGGAGGTACTGGATCCTCCCCCGATACAATATTTTTTGCACCGGGAGAAGCAGTCAACATTCCGTCAAACACTTATATTAATGAAGAATATAGGTTTTCAGGCTGGAATACGGAAAAGAACGGTTCAGGATCAAGCTATATGCCGGGAGATCTGATAACCCGGGAAACAGACCTGCTGCTGTATGCCATGTGGGAACAGATTCCGACCTCAGAAAACGAAACAGATGAGGAAAATACTCAGTTACCTGAAAGCGGTACAGATGAAACACCGGATCCGGGCACCGGAACAGGGGGAAACCCGGCAACAGAACCTGAACCTGAAGAGGATAATCCGGGGCCTGAAATACAGCCACCTGTGCAGGAGAGATACAGTGTACATCACTTTTTCATGCTTACAACCGGTAAAATCCCCGAATCCCCGGATGAAACAGATATTCTTAAGGGAGTTCCCGGAGAATATACAGCCGCAGAAGCAAGGAATATCAACGGATTTACCCCAAGAAGCATAGAGCAGAAAATAATAGAATCGGACGGATCAACTTCGGTAAACATCTATTATGAAAGAATAATGGTAAGATTTACTTTTGATGCAAACGGAGGAAAAGGGGGTACGGCAAGCACCGCAGGCCGTTATGAAGGTCCTACCCAGGGAGTTATTCCACCTGTAAGACCGGGCTATGATTTTATCGGATGGTCAAGTCCCATTCCGGAGATATATACAGAGGACATGACTTTCATCGCCTGCTGGGAACCTAAGCAATATACAATCTCATTTGATTACGGCAACGGGGCTGCCGGAAACCTGCCTGCTTCCAGGAGCATAACTTTCATGGAAGAATACGGAGAGCTTCCTGCCCCTATGGGAGAAGGAGGATTACAGTTTCTTTACTGGAGCAGAAACGGAAATTCCACCGGCCGAGTATATACGGACGATATCTACGATATTGCGGAGGATTCGACCCTTTATGCAGTATGGCAGGAGGCTGACAGTTAAAGGCGCCCTTCCAGATACCGGTTGTAACAGGAGTTCATCTTTTCAAAGCATTCCTCACGGATTGCCTTGCGGTCCTTCCCTTCTGTCATGACCGGTTCCAGAATCTCGATTTCCACCTTAAGGGAGGACTGTCTGAGCATTTTCCTGAACTGGGCCGGGAAAGGCATACCGTTGAAATAACCGATGGTAAGGAAATCCTCTCCCTTGACCGGCCGGCCGCTGATTTCGGTATATTTTATACAGACCGGAAGCACGTTTGTTCCGGAGCTTACTGCAGATTCTATAAGTGCGGACTTGAATTCAAGCAATCCGCGGCCGTTGGAACATCTTCCTTCAGGGAAAAGACATACATTAAGTCCGTCCCTTAGGGTATTGCTTATTCTGGGTATTTCGTCCTTAAGGGTCGTGATCTTCCTTCTCTCTACAAAGAAGGAGCCGCCGAAAAAGCAGATCTGCCCGAGAATGGGTTTATTTTTCATTTCGTTTGAGGTAATGAAAAGAGTTCTGAAATTTGCCAGGATTATGAGAATATCGATATATGACATATGATTTCCCATGATATACCAGTTCTTTTCCCTGTCAAAAATTTCCCTGTTCCTGATATCTACCTTTATATTAAGTATCTTCAGCAGGGAACCGCAGCCCCACTTGGCCACATGCATAAGGTGCTTCCTTCTGGCAGGCTGACCGGATGCCGGCAGAATAAATGCAATACATCCTGCTGCAAAAAAAAGAACAAGGACTATCAAAGAGAGAAAAAACTTATAAACAATACGTATCATCAGTTTAAAAATTATGATAAAATAAAAAAAAAAGCAACTACGGAGCAGACGGATGACAGAGCTTAACGACACTGAAATCAAGGTAAGATATGCGGAAACAGACCAGATGGGAATTGTACACCACTCAGTCTACCCTATATGGTTTGAAGCCGGCAGAACAGATTTTATGGAAAAGCTGGGATATCCCTACAGCAGGCTTGAGGCCGAAGGAATAATGACTCCTCTTACAAAGCTCAACTGCTCGTTCCGCGAAGGGGCAAGGTACGGAGATACCGTTATTGTATCGGTCTATCTCAAAAAGCTTTCCCCCGTAAGGCTTGAGATCTGGTACAAGGTAAGAAGAAAAAGTGATATGCAGCTTCTTGCCACCGGAGAAACAACATTGGCCTGCACTGACAAATCCATGAAGATAATCAATCTCAAGGCTGTCAATCCAGACCTTTATAAGCTGCTGGAAACTGAATCAGCGCGCTTTGATATGCTTTACGGTACCGTCTGACATACCGATAAAAGCATCGATTTTCTTCATTTTTGTAAAAAGACCTGTTTCAACCACACCTGGAATCATGTTGATCTTTGCTTCCATTTCAGGAGGATTGATAAAACTGTCAAACTTAAGATCAAGAATAATGTTACCGTTATCTGTAATTACAGGTCCCATTTTTCTGACTGCCATTCTGACTTCAGGCTTTGCACCCAGGGCTTCCATGGCCTTTGCAGCTGTAACGCGGGCTTCCCTTACTACCTCCACAGGAACTGCAAATCCTGTTCCGATTCCCTTAACTACCTTGTCTTCACCGGCAAGCACCACATAGCTGTCAGATGCATATCCGGCAATCTTTTCCTGAAGAAGAGCTCCTCCGCCCCCCTTTACAAGGTTAAAATCGGGATCAATCTCATCTGCACCGTCAATGGTAATATCCAGATGTCCGTTGATCTTAGGATCGTTGAGGGTAAACATCGGAATATCGGCATTCTGACATTCAATTTCGCTCTGTGAACTTGTAACTACGGCAATAATATCGGAAAGTTTCCCTTCCTTGATAAGCTGACCGATCCTTCTGATGGCCCACTTTGCTGTTGAACCTGTTCCCAGACCCACTTTCATTCCGCTTCTGATCATGGCTTCGGCAGCGGCAAATCCTATGTTTTTCTTTATTTCTTCTGCATCCATTTTCGTTCTCTTTTAAAAAATCAGGAATAAAAAAGGCTGTCCTCCCCTGAGGACAGCCCCTTGTTGTATCGATAAAGATTAAAGAGCCTTGTAAGTCTTAACCTTATCGTATGTTGTATGAAGCAGATGATGTGCTTTCTCTGAAAGTGGAGTTCCGAGGAAGTTCTCGTAGATATCCTTGATTTCAGGGTTGTGGTGTGAACATCTCTGAGCAGAAATTTCATCATCCTTGTAGAGACCTGCTGTTCTCATTTCTCTGATGTTGTCTTCTGTTCCGTAAGGCTGTCCACCACCTGCGATACATCCACCGCGGCAAGCCATAACTTCGATGAAGTGATATGGTGGTTCTGCGCCTGCTTCTCTTGCAGCTCTTACTTCGTCAAGTACTGCCTTAACGTTTGCAAGTCCGTGAGCGATAGCAACTTTAACCTTTGTTCCCTTGATGTCTACTTCACCAACCTTAACTCCGTCCATACCACGTACGGCTGTTACGTTAACGTCAGCAAGTTCTTCTTTTGTTACGAGGTAGTAAGCAGATCTGATAGCAGCTTCCATTACACCACCTGTTACACCGAAGATTGTAGCAGCACCTGTGTAAGCACCGATTGGGCTGTCAGCCTTTTCATCTTCAAGAGCAGCAAAGTCAATTCCGTTCATCTTGATAAGTCTTGCAAGTTCTCTTGTTGTAAGAACGAGGTCAACATCAGGATATCCGGAAGCGTGCATGTTGTCGTCTCTTTCGATTTCGTGCTTTTTAGCTGTACAAGGCATGATTGCTACAGAGTAGATCTTTGCAGGATCAATACCCTTCTGCTGTGCATAGTATGTCTTTGTGATAGCACCCTGCATCATCATAGGTGACTTAGCACTTGAGAAGTTAGGGATCATGTCAGGATAGTACTCTTCCATGTAGTTTGTCCATGCAGGACAGCATGATGTGAGCTGTGGGAGAACTCCGCCTGTTGTGAGTCTCTTAACAAATTCGCTTCCTTCCTCCATGATTGTAAGGTCGGCTGAGAAGTTTGTATCGAATACGGCATGAACACCGAGTCTTCTGAGAGCAGCGTAGATCTTTCCTGTAACGATTTCACCTGGGAGCATACCGAATGCT
>JAZNLX010000120.1:0-1600 GCA_045579325.1 Spirochaetia bacterium | reverse complement strand
TTAGTGCCGAATATATCATGGCAGGAGGAAACGATCAGGTGATTCTCTGCGAAAGGGGAATCCGTACCTATGAAACAGCTACCAGAAACACCTGCGACATTGCCGCCGTTCCGCTTCTGAAGGAGCTTTCCCATCTCCCGGTAATCGTGGATCCGAGCCATGCCACAGGAATCGCCAGACTGGTAAAGCCTCTGGCAATGGCGGCAGTTGCAGCCGGTGCCGACGGTCTGATCATCGAGGTTCACAACGATCCTCAGCACGCAAAATGTGACGGTCCTCAGTCCCTTACTCCGGAGGCATTCCTGGATCTGGCAAAAAGTATTGAAAACATCCGTCCTTACGCATACAGAAGAGGCTGAAAATGATTACCGTAAAGAAAGGCATTCTTGAAGAAACAGGTCTCCTGCTCCGTCCCCTCCTTAAAGGGAAGAAGGCGCTTGTGGTTTCCGATGACAATGTGGCGCCCCTTTATTCGGACCGTCTCAGGGCATCTCTGGAACAGGCCGGATATGATACTTTTCTGTATGTCTTTCCTCACGGAGAAGAGAACAAGAATCTGGAAACTGTAGGAAAGATTCTTGAATTTGCCGGAGAAAACAACCTCTCCAGAACCGATTTCATGGTTTCACTGGGTGGGGGAATCTGCGGCGATATCACCGGATTTGCCTCATCCGTATATCAGAGAGGAATCGATTTTATTCAGGTTCCTACTACTTTGCTGGCGGCTGTGGATGCTGCCTCCGGGGGAAAGACCGGGGTAAATCTTGCTTCAGGCAAGAATCAGGCTGGAACATTTCATCTCCCAAAAGCTGTTTTTTTTGATCCCGATACCTTGAAAACATTGTCTCAAAGCTGTGTCAACGATGGCAAGGCCGAGATAATAAAGCATGCGGTTCTGGCCGGAGGCGAGCTTTTTGAATTGGTAAAAAACAGTGATATAATGGAAAATATCGAGCATGTCACAGAGCTTAACGTAAGCATAAAGGACTCCTATGTAAGCCGTGATCTCTATGACCGGGGAGCCCGTCAGCTTCTCAATTTCGGTCATACAATAGGGCATGCAATCGAGAAATGCAGCAATTATACAGTGTCTCACGGGCAGGCCGTAGCCATGGGTATGATAGCTGAAACTAAAGCTTTTATAAAACTATATAATGAAAACTGTGAAATATTAAGTATTATTAAAAGTATACTATTAAAAAATAACATAAAAACAGATATTGAATTCAGTGCCGATGAACTTTATCAGGCCGCACTTCACGATAAGAAAACTGCAGGCAGCCATATAAATATCATAGCTCCGCAGGGTGTGGGGCGCTGTACTTTGGTGGCCCTTCCGGTATCACGGCTCAGGGAATATATCGAGGCAGGTCTCTGATGGATGTCTGCATAATTCCGGGAAAACCCGGGGGAACCCTTAAGGCTCCCGACTCCAAGTCAGATATTCACAGAAAGCTTATTGCTTCTGCCCTGTGCCGGGAGAAAACCCTGATACGGACAGCCGACACGGAATTCTGCGACGATGTTCTGGCCACTGCGGATTGCCTCCGCGCCCTTGGGGCGGGAATCAGGATCATAGCCGGAAAAGGAATTCAGGTTT
>JAZNLX010000119.1:0-2821 GCA_045579325.1 Spirochaetia bacterium | reverse complement strand
AGCGGAGCCAGCAGTCCGATAACGGAAGCCAGGAGAATGGCAGTTACCACCTTTTCTCCGAACATAGGGGCACCCATGTAGAAAATAATTACAGCTCCCACGATGGTCATGAAGAAACCGCCGATAAAACCTGCAAGGCTTTTCTTGGGGCTGATAGGGAAAATGTTTCTGTTGTTCTTTCCGAGCCACATTCCGAATACGTAAGCGAAGATGTCGTTCATGAAGATAAGCACCAGGAATCCCACCAGTGTCCATGAAGGATGGGGCAGGGATGTGAGTCTTACTGTGTATGAGAAGAAGAATCCCGGATAGAATACCAGCATTACGAGGGAAGAAACCCTCTTGTTGATTTCATCAAACTTGCTTTCGTCTCTGGTAAATGCAGGGCGTGCGAAAATAAAGAAAAGCATTATTCCGATAACCCAGAATATGGTGTTCTGCGGAATGATGGAAGCACACTCAAGATATGTTGTGACGGCAATTGCAGCCGGTATGTAGACCACCGGAGTGCTTGCCCTGTGTTCCCCTTTTCCTGTAAGGATTTTCCACATTTCCAATGATCCTGCCATCATAAGGAGAAAGCTGAAAAAGTGTGTAAATGCATGATTGTAGAAAGGAACAAGGAAGATTAAGGCAAAAAGTGCGGGTATTACTGTGAATATAAGCAGTATTCTGAGTTTTAAGTTTGACATTTTGTTCCCTCCTGTACTGCACCGAATCTTCTGGATCTGCTGCAGTATGCTGTTATTGCTTCTTCCAGGTCTTCTGCCTGCCACTGAGGCCAGTATTTGCGGCTGAAATAAAATTCGCTGTAGGCACTTTCCCAGAGAAGGAAATTGCTTAGGCGGAGCTCTCCGCCGGTACGGATAATAAGGTCGGGATCGGGAATGTCGGGCCTGTCCATGGCCTGAGAAAGCATGTTTTCAGAAAATTCTGTACACCCCTCTGCCAGGAGCCTGTTTGCAGCTCTGACAATCTCGTCCCGTCCGCCGTAATTGATAACCAGGTTTGCGGTCATTCCCGTAAACCCGGCAGTAAGTCTTTCGACTTCCTTGATTTCTTCCTGAACTGCCTGCGGCAGCCTTTTAAGATCTCCCGTATGGACAACCCTTATATTGTTTTCCTTATAAAAGTTGTATTCCGCTTTCAGGTGCATCCTAATAAGCTGCATGAGAAACGATACCTCTGTTTCTGAGCGTTTCCAGTTTTCTGTGGAGAAGGTATAGAGGGAGAGGTACTTTATACCCATGTCATTGGCTGCTTTAGCTATGCGCTTGGCAGTATGAACTCCCTCTGTATGACCGAAGGTGCGGGGTTTTCCCTGCTTCTTGGCCCAGCGGCCGTTACCGTCCATTATTATTCCCACATGTACAGGCAGATTATCAGGAATCATCATATTTCCATAATTTCTTTTTCTTTTGCCTCGGCAATCTTGTTGATTTCGCCGATGTACTTGTCTGTCATCTTCTGGATGCTGTCGGATCCGGTTTTTTCCTGATCTTCGCTGATTTCACTGCTCTTGAGTTTTTTCTTGAGTTCGTCATTTGCATCCCTGCGGATGTTTCTGATTGCAACACGGCTGCTTTCGGCAATGTTCTTTGCCTGTTTTGCAAGCTCTTTTCTTCTCTGTTCTGTCAGAGGAGGAATGTTCAATCTGATAACCTTTCCGTCGTTGTTAGGGTTGAGAGACAGATCTGACTGGAGAATTGCTTTTTCGATATCCTTGATAATGCTCTTGTCCCAAGGCTGGATTGTTACAAGTCTTGCCTCAGGAACAGAGATTGTTGCCACCTGGTTGAGAGGTGTAGGTTTTCCGAAATAATTAACAGTGACTTTGTCAAAAAGTGATGCAGAAGCCCGTCCTGTTCTGATTGCGCCAAGCTCTTCATTCAGGGCAGCAATGGATTTTTTCATTTTTTCTTCTGTTTTAGCTTTTACTGTTTCCATAATTATCTCTTTTCGGAATTAAGCGTTGTCACCAAGTCTGTAGTAAACATATTCAACAATTTCAAGCTTTGCACCTGCAGCTTTTGCAGTTTCGGCAAGAACCTGTGAAACCTTCTTCTTGTCATCCTTTACGAAAGGCTGTTCGATGAAACAGATTTCGGCAAGGTGCTTGTTGAGCTTTCCTTTGATGATGCCTGCAATTACGTTAGCCGGCTTGTCGAGACCTTCAGCCTGCTTTGTGAAGATTTCTTCCTGTTCCTTGATGTACTGAGGATCAACCTTATCTGCGGAAAGGGCAACAGGGTTGAATGCTGCAATGTGGAGTGCACAGTCGAAAGCAAATGTCTTAACGGCATCGTTTTCAAATGCAGCCTTGTCGTCAGCCTTGAACTTTACGAGAACACCGATGTTTCCTACACCGTGTACGTAGTTGATGGCATATTCGTTTTCTGCAATGTCGAGAACTGTGTATCTTGCAAGAGCCATGTTCTCCTTGATTGTTGCGATAGCTTCCTTAACCATTGTCTGGAGCTTTTCTGTGATGTCTGCTGAACCTGCAGCAAGGATTTCATCTGCGATTACGTTTCCGAGTTCGATGAACTTTTCGTTTCTTGCAACAAAGTCTGTTTCGCAGGAGAGCTCAAGGATAACAGCTTTTCCGTCCTTGATTACAGTGAAGATCTTTCCTTCTTTTGTAGCTCTTTCACTTCTCTTTGCGGCAGCGGCAAGTCCTTTTTCCTTGAGGATCTTTACTGCCTTGTCGAAATCGCATTCAGCTTCCATGAGAGCCTTCTTGCAGTCTCCCATTCCGGCGCCTGTAAGATCTCTGAGCTTTTTTACGTCAAGCGGTTTGATTTCCATTATATTTCTCCTT
>JAZNLX010000118.1:0-5181 GCA_045579325.1 Spirochaetia bacterium | reverse complement strand
CTCTTTTATCGAGTTCAACTACCAGCTGCTCCAGAGTTTTGACTATCTCAACCTTCACAAGAAGTACAATGCATGTCTTCAGATCGGAGGAGACGATCAGTGGGGCAACATCGTGGCAGGAATCGACCTTATCCGCCGTCTTACAGGAGATGAGGCTTTCGGTCTTACTTTCCCTCTGGTTACCAGAGCTGACGGACAGAAGATGGGCAAGAGCGAAAAGGGTGCCATTTTCCTGGATCCTGAACTCACACCGGTTTATGACTTCTTCCAGTATTGGAGAAATGTCAACGATCCCGATGTTGAAAAATTCTTCAAGCTCTTCACATTCCTTTCCCTTGAAGAGATTTCACAGATCTGCGGCGGAAACATCAATGAAGCCAAGGAGCGCCTCGCATGGGAAGTTACAGCCCTTATTCACGGCAAGGAAGAAGCTGACAAGGCTCTTTCCGGTGCAAGAGCAGCCTTCAGCGGCGGAGGAAACAAGGAAAACATGCCTTCCGTTGAGATTGCCAGGGAGGATTTTGAAAAAGGTATCCTTATTACAGAGCTTTTCTTCAGGGCTCTCGGCGGTACAAAGAGCGATGCCCGCCGTCTGATTGAACAGGGCGGTGCAGTTGTTGCAGATCAGAATATCCGCGATGTAAAGGCTGTTATCAATGCATCTGTTCTCGATCAGGACGGAGAAGTGGTTGTCAGGGGCGGAAAAAAGAAATTCGTCCGTATTATTACAAAGTAAAATCAAATCATGTGGGCAACCTCTTGACCGAGGTTTGCTCAATATGATAAATTTTTTCTATTCTATATAAGTTTAAGGAGACTTTATGTCCGGTCATAGCAAATGGGCAAGTATCAAGCATAAAAAAGGTGCTGCTGACGCAAAGCGCGGTCAGATTTTTACAAAAATTATCAAGGAAATTACTGTTGCAGCAAAAATGGGCGGTGGTGACGAAGAAGGAAACCCAAGACTTCGTGCCATTATTCTCAAGGCTAAAGCAGCAAACATGCCTAAGGATAATATTGATAAAGCTATCAAGAAAGGTACAGGTGAGCTTGAAGGTGTTGAATATGTTGAACTCATGTACGAAGGTTATGGCCCGGGCGGAGTTGCACTTCTCATCGAAACTCTCACAGACAACAAGAACAGAACTGCAGCTGACGTAAGAAGCGTTCTTACAAAGAACGGCGGAAACCTCGGTGCAACAGGAAGCGTATCCCATCTTTTCAAAAGAAAGGGTGTAATTGCTTTTGATGCAGCAAAATATAACGAAGATGACATTTTCTCCGTAGCTCTTGAAGCAGGTGCAGACGATGTAAGCACAGAAGACGGAACAATCGAAGTTATCACAGCTCCTGAAGATTTCATGGCTGTTCTTGATGCACTCAACAAGGCAGGATTCGAACAGACAGAAGCAGAAGTAAGCAGAATTGCCGATCTTACAGTTTCTGTTGACAAGGAAAAGACAGCAAAGGCTCTCAAGCTTATCGAAAAACTTGAGGATCTTGACGACGTTCAGAACGTTTCAACAAACCTGGAAGTTCCGGACGATTTTGAAATGGAAGACTGATTAATAAAGTGAGAATTATCGGAGTTGATCCGGGACTCGCATCCACAGGCTATGGAATTATAGAGTCTGAAGGAAACAAAATCAGATATATATGTCACGGAGTTATTAAAACTCTTCCCGAAATGCCGCTGTCTCAGCGGCTTTTCGTCATTTTTGAGGATATTAACAAGGTGCTTGATACCTACAGGCCTGACGAAGCAGCGGTGGAGGGACTTTTTTTCGTGAAGAACGTTACAAGCGCCATTCCGGTGGCCCATGCCAAGGGTGTGGTTCAGCTTGCCTTTGCCCAGAGAGGTCTCCGGGTGGAGGAATATTCCCCGCAGGTTATCAAAAGGGCCGTGGTAGGCGAGGGCCGGGCTGAAAAGAAGCAGGTTCAGGAAATGGTTCGTCTTATCCTTAACCTTGAAAAGATTCCCAGACCCGATCATGCCGCCGATGCACTTTCTGTCGCTATATGTCACTTCAACAACAGGAGCTTCAGCTATGTTTAATTCTTTATACGGTAAGCTTACACACAAGGGGGCCGATACAGTATATCTTCTTGGTCCGTCGGGAATTGAATGGGACATTACCGTTTCTTCCAAGACCCTGGGAGCTCTGCCCGGGACAGGAAACGACTGCAGGCTTTTTACATATCTTCTCCACCGGGAGGATGCAGTCAAGCTCTATGGCTTCATTTCGGACGATGAAAGACTTTTTTTCCTGGAGCTGCTCAAGGTAAGCGGTGTAGGACCCAAGCAGGCAATGAAGATGCTTTCCTCTGTTACCGTGGATCAGCTTTCCGTGGCTCTGGACCGGGATGACGTGGATCTCCTTTCGGGAATTCCGGGTGTGGGAAAGAAAACAGCACAGAAAATCCTTCTTGCCCTCAGGGGAAAGCTTGTCAGGGGAGAGGAAACAGCTTCATCGGAAAACCACAGGTTCGGCGATATCATCAATGCTCTGTCCGATATGGGCTTTGATCATAAAAAAGCACAGAAAGCAGTTGATGAACTACTGAAAAATCCCGATATTAAGAACATAAAGGAAGATGAGCTTGAGAAATTCCTGTTCAAGCAGGCCATCGTAATGTTAAGTACATGATAGAAACAGAAGACGGAAATATTTTATCGCAGAATATTCTGCCGGAAGACAGAAAAGATACCGCACTCAGACCTGTAAGCCTCAGGGATTTTCAGGGACAGAAGCAACTGAAGGAAAATCTCAGTATTTTTCTCAAGGCCGCCAAGGCCAGGGGAGAGAGTCTGGACCACGTGTTTTTCAGCGGTCCTCCGGGATTGGGAAAAACCACCCTGGCAGGAATCATTGCCCACGAAATGGGAAGCGAATTCAAGGTCACTTCTGCACCGGCTCTGGAAAAACCCAAGGATCTGGCAGGCCTTCTGACCACCATTTCTCCCAATACGGTATTCTTTATAGATGAAATTCACCGCCTCAAGCCTGCCATCGAAGAAATGCTATATATAGCCATGGAGGATTTCGAACTGGACTGGATTATCGGTCAGGGACCGTCGGCCCGTTCCATAAGACTTCCCATTCCTCCGTTTACTTTGGTGGGGGCCACCACAAAGTCCGGAAATGTTTCCAGCCCTCTTTTCAGCCGTTTTGGTATCAATATCAGGATGAACCTGTACGAAAAGGATGAAATCATAAATATCCTTACCAGGTCTGCAGCCATTCTGGATATCGGAATTGATGAAAAGGCACTGGAACTTCTGGCATCCTGCTGCAGGGGAACACCCCGTGTGGCAAACAGGATTCTCAGGAGAATGAGAGATTTTGCCCAGACCATGGGAAACGGCATCATTACAGTCGATACCGTAAAATTCGGCCTTTCCAAGCTGGGAATCGATGAGTGCGGTCTTGAAAGACAGGACCGGGAGATTCTCCGCGTTATCATAGAAAAATATTCAGGCGGGCCGGTAGGTGCCGATACCCTTGCCATTTCCGTAGGGGAATCCACAGAGACACTTGAGGATTTCTACGAGCCCTATCTCATACAGAGAGGTTTCATACAGCGTACACCCAGGGGACGGATAGTCACATCTGCAGCTTATACCCATCTGGGTCTTGAACCGGGAGGAGACAATGAAAACCAGCGACTTCAGTTTTGAGCTTCCTCAGGAGCTTATAGCACAGTATCCACCCGAAGTCAGGGGAACATCCAGGATGATGGTTCTTGACCGAGAAAAAGGGATTTTCTCAGACAGGCACATAGGAGACATAACCGATTATTTCGGGGAAAATGACGTGCTTGTGGTAAATAATACAAAAGTCAGGAAAGCCAGAATCTACGGAACCAGCCGGACCGGCGGCAGGGTGGAATTCTTTCTCCTCCGTCCTATGGCAGACGGAAACTGGGAAGTAATCTGCAAGAAAAGCCGCAAGCAGACAGTAGGCAAGGAATACGATTTTCCGGAGGGAATAACAGCTGTCATCACTGGAGAAAAAGAAGATTCCAAGATACTCAGGTTTTCACAGCCCATAGACGATGCCTATCTGGATCTCCATGCCCATGTACCGCTTCCGCCGTATATCAAGCGTACGGACGAGGAAATGGACAGCAACCGCTACCAGACCATCTATGCCAGAAACACAGGTTCGGTGGCAGCTCCCACCGCAGGACTTCATTTTACGGATGAAATTCTGGAGAAGCTTCGGGCAAAAGGGACAGAAATCCTTGAAGTGACACTTCACGTGGGGGCCGGAACCTTTTTCCCCGTAAGAAGCGAAAATATCGAAGATCATAAGATGCATACCGAGGAATACCTTATTCCGGAGGATGTGGCTGAAAAGCTCAACCGTGCCAAAAAGGAAGGAAAGAGGATTACAGCAGTGGGAACCACTTCCATGCGTACCCTGGAATCTGCCTGCCGCAACGGGATTATTCCTACCGGAAGCAGCTCCACATCCATTTTCATATATCCGGGATATTCGTTCAGGTTTGTGGACAGGCTCTTTACCAATTTCCATACTCCGGAATCGACTCTGCTCATGCTCGTTTCAGCCTTTGCCGGAGAAAAGTTTATAAAAGATGCCTACCTGCATGCCGTAAAAGAGAAATACCGCTTTTTTTCCTACGGCGATTGCATGATTATCCTTTGATTTATTGTCAAATAAAAAATTATTTAATATATTTTTATATATGGAAACCAGAGTAGCACTTGTAGGAATAATAATCGAGAATCCCGATGCAGTGGAAAAAATGAACAGTATCCTCCACGATTACAGCCGTTACATTATAGGGCGTATGGGAATTCCGTATCAGAAAAAGAACATTTCGGTTATCAGCATTGCCGTTGATGCTCCGACAGATATCATCAGCGCCTTGTCCGGGAAGCTTGGAATGATTCAGGGAATAAGCATCAAGACAGTCTACTCTGCCAGATAAGGTATCTTACGGGAAAGTATACGCTGCCCCGATAGAATCTTTCGTATGAAAGAATAAAGCTGAATGGAAAGGTCCTTCCGGACTCTGACCTGATTAAGGAACACAGAATGAAAAAAATCCTTTGTATGATTCTCATGGTTCTTCTTGCCGTTTCTTCCTTTGCATCCGGAAACGGAGAAAAGGAACTTGAAGAAATCAACATTTCCTATGTAAGGGATCCTTTTA
>JAZNLX010000117.1:0-2984 GCA_045579325.1 Spirochaetia bacterium | reverse complement strand
TGGTGGAAAGCGGACATGCCTACTACTGCTACTGTACATCGGAAAGACTTGAAAAGCTCAGGGAAAAACAGCAGCTTGAAAAGAAGGAATTCGGTTATGACAGAAAATGTCGTGACCTTACCGAAGAGGAGCAGCAGGTTTACAAGGATGCAGGAATAAAGCCTGTAATCAGACTCAAGATTCCGCTTGAGGGGTATACCGAATACGAGGATTTTCTTCTCGGCAAGATGAAAAAGAAGAACAGTGACGTTAATCCCGATCCTATTCTTCTTAAGTCAGACGGATTTCCTACATATCACCTGGCAAATGTAATAGATGATCATTTCATGAAGATCACACACATCCTGAGGGCACAGGAGTGGGTACCGTCCATTCCTCTCCACGTGGTTCTTTACAAGGCCTTCGGCTGGGAGCCACCTGTATACTGTCACCTTCCTATGGTTATGGGAAGCGACGGACAGAAGCTTTCAAAGAGACACGGCTCCACATCTCTCAGGGATTTCAGGGCAAAGGGATATCTCCCGGAGGCAATCCTGAACTATGTATCCCTTATCGGATGGTCATATGATGACAGCAGGGAATTCTTTTCCAGAGAAGAACTTGAAAAACTCTTTACTCTGGACAAGCTCAACAAGGCACCGGGAGTTTTCGATTACAAGAAACTGGACTGGTTCAACGGACAGTATATCAGAAAGAAGACAGACGGCGAGCTTACAGAGCTCCTTCTCCCATATCTTGCCAATGCAGGGTTGGTAAGCGACCCGGTAAAGCCGGAGGAAGAGGAGATTCTCAGAAATGCGGTTCCTCTTGCCAAGGAGCGTCTTAAATATCTTTCAGACATTCCGGAAGTTATCGGTTTCCTTTTCAGGGAGCCTGAAATAAGCAATCCCGAAGAGCTTATTCCAAAGAAGATGGATGCGGCGGGAGCTGTGGGAATCCTCAGGGTTCTCGATACCATGACAGGACAGTTCATGGCCATGAGCGAGGAGGAAATCGAGCCTCTCCTCAGGGAAAAATGTACAGAAATCGGCGTAAAGCTCGGAGATTTCCTCATGGTGCTCCGCGTTGCCGTTACAGGAACAAGGATTTCTCCTCCGATTGTCGGTTCTATCAAGCTGATCGGTGAAGAAGCAACACATAGCAGAATACAAAAAGCAATAAAAATATTAAGTGATGGGGTAAAAAATGAGTAACAACCTTAGTATGGAAACTTTGGTTTCACTGTGTAAGAGAAGAGGTTTTATCTTCCAGTCAAGCGAAATTTACGGCGGTCTTTCTTCAGCATGGGACTACGGTCCTCTGGGAATCGCCCTGAAAAAAAATATCCAGGAATTCTGGTGGAAGGAAATGACCAGACTTCATGATAATATTGTAGGTATCGATGCTGCAATCATGATGCATCCGAGAGTATGGGAAGCCTCCGGTCATGTGGAGAACTTCACAGATCCTCTTGTTGACTGCAAGAAATGCAAGCAGAGATTCAGGGAGGACAAGATTCCTGAAGAAAACGCAAAAAGCAAGATCTGTCCGGAATGCGGCGGCGAGCTTACAGAAACCAGAAAATTCAACCTTATGTTCAAGACCCATATCGGTCCGGTGGAGGAAAACGGAAGCATTGTCTATCTCCGTCCCGAAACTGCACAGGGTATCTACGTAAACTTCAAGAATGTGGTTCAGAACTGCAGAATGTAGGTTCCTTTCGGTATCGCACAGGTAGGAAAGGCTTGCAGAAACGAGATCACAACCAAGAACTTCATTTTCAGAACCTGTGAATTCGAGCAGATGGAAATGCAGTTCTTCGTTCAGCCTGAGGATGATGACAAATGGTTTGATTACTGGAGAGGCGAACGCTGGAACTACTACAAGAAGCTTGGTATCAGGGAAAGCAAGCTCAGATGGCATGAGCACGGTCCGGACGAGCTGGCACACTATGCAAAATGCGCATACGACATCGAATATGAATTCCCGATGGGCTTCCAGGAGCTTGAAGGTGTTCACAACAGAACAAACTTTGACCTTACACGCCATTCCGAATATTCCGGAAAGGATCAGTCCTATCTTGAAGACGGAACAAACAGGAAATACATTCCATATATTATTGAAACATCGGCAGGTCTTACAAGAACAGTTCTTACAGTTCTTTCAGATGCTTACGAAGAGCAGGCGGTTGAAGGAGAGGATTCCAGAGTTGTTCTCCATTTCCATCCGGCTGTTGCCCCTATCAAGGTTGCAGTTTTCCCACTGGTAAAGAAGGACGGACTTGCAGAGCTTGCACAGGAAATCGAGAAAAACCTGAGAGAGGATTTCACAACATATTATGACCAGGGCGGAGCTATCGGACGCAGATACAGACGCCAGGACGAAATCGGAACTCCTTACTGTATCACAGTTGACTACGATTCCAAGGAAGACGGAACAGTAACTATCAGATTCAGGGATTCCATGGAACAGAAGAGAATCAGAATCGAGGATATTCCTGCAGTTATCCGTCAGGCAGACAAGGATTACAAGAGAGTTTAAGGAAGCAGAAATGAATAAAGCACTTGAGGTTTTAAAGGAAAGGGGATTCTTCCAGCAGTGTACCGATGTGGAGGGCCTTTCCGCCCTTATGGACAAGGGTCCCGTAACTTTCTACGTGGGATGTGACCCAACAGGTCCCAGCCTGCATATCGGGCATATGGTTCCCTTCTTTGCGCTCCGTCATCTGAGAGCCATGGGACATCACGGAATCGCTCTGGTAGGGGGCGGAACTGCAAGAATCGGAGATCCGTCAGGAAAGACAGAAATGCGCAAGATGCTCTCTTACGAGACTCTTGACGAAAATACAAAATGCATTACAGCCCAGCTGGACCGTTTTATCGGATTTGACGGCAATGAGGCATTTTCGGTAAACAACAAGGACTGGCTTGCAGACCTTAACTATATCGACTTCCTCAGGGAAATCGGTTCACAGTTCTCTGTAAACAAGATGCTTACATTCGAAT
>JAZNLX010000116.1:0-4385 GCA_045579325.1 Spirochaetia bacterium | reverse complement strand
CAGATGGATATCAAAATTGCCGGAGTTTCAAAGGATATCATGAGAAGAGCTCTTGCCCAGGCAAAAGAGGGAAGAATGCACATTCTCGGAATCATGAACAAGGCTATCGAAGAAAAGCCACAGGACGGCGTATCCGCAAATGCTCCTCAGATTATCCAGTTCAAGATTGATGTTGACAAGATCGGTGCCGTAATCGGTTCCGGCGGAAAGAACATCAAGAGCATTGCCGAAAAGTCAGAATCCACAGTTGATATCGACGATGCAGGAAATGTAAGAATTTTCGGAAAGAACAGAGAAATGGCTCAGCTGGCCAAGACAATGGTCGAGAGTTTCATTGAAAAGCCTGAAGTAGGAAAGGTTTACGACGGAGTTGTAAGAAGAATTACAGAATTCGGTGCTTTCGTAGAATTCCTTCCTGGAAAAGAGGGTCTCTGCCATATTTCCAGACTTGCAAAGGAAAGAGTTGAAAACGTAAACGATGTTCTCAAGGAAGGACAGGAAATTCCTGTTAAGCTTGTGGAAATCGACAGAATGGGAAGACTCAACCTCAGCTACATCGAAGCTATCGATCCTACATACGTTCCTCCAAAACCGGAAAAACCGGCAAGAGAGAGAAGAGATGACAGGAGAGACAGGGAAAGAGGCGGATTCCGCAGAAGATTTGACAGGGAGCCTAGAGAATCCAGAGAGGCCAGAGAAAGAGAGCCTGAACAGGTTAAGGAAGCTCCTGAACAGCCACAGGCTGAATAATAACTGCCGTAACAGGTAAGGAAGCCACACCGGATATGGTGTGGCTTTTTTTATTTTCCTTGATTTTTAGCTTTATTTTGTTTAGAATAAATCAATGGAAACAATCAATGTAATCTGCAAGGCTGCCGCACCTGAATTCATGCCGGTTTATTCCTCGCCTGAAGCTGCAGGGGCCGATATCAGAGCCTGTATAGAAGAAAATATCACAATCAGACCGGGAGAAAGGCTTCTTGTTCCAACCGGTATCTTCATAGAGCTGCCTATGGGGTACGAGGCCCAGATCAGGCCCCGTTCCGGACTGGCAATCAAGCATGGGATTTCCCTTGTCAATTCGCCCGGAACCATAGATTCCGACTACAGGGGAGAAATCAAGGTTATAATGATCAATCACGGAACCGAAGATTTTGTCATATGCCGGGGAGACAGAATTGCCCAGATGGTTATTGCTCCCGTACTCAGGGGAACCTTTATTCCGGCTGATAAACTGGGTGAAACAGAACGGGGTTCCGGAGGATTCGGTTCCACAGGTGTATAGCCGGGGATGATTTCCGCAGTTTCAGGCCTCAGGGAGAGGGGCTTCGCATCCATAATCTATCGCTACATCGGAAAGGAATTTCTTTTTTCTTTCTTTGTATGCTTTCTCTTTTTCTTTTTCATCTTCTTTGTGAACCAGATTCTTTTCCTGGCAGAAAAAATTCTGGAGAAAAAGGTGCCGGTGAAGGATGTGATAATGCTTCTGGTCTATTTCATGCCATCCATGATTTCCCTTTCATTTCCCTTTGCCGCCCTGGTTTCATGCCTCATGACGGTGGGACGGCTCTGCAGCGACAATGAAATTCTGGCCATGCAGGCTCTGGGAATCAGACATATACGGATTTTTGCCCCTTTGATTGCATTGGGGGTTATCTTTTCCCTGGCCTCATTTTTCATAAACGACTATCTGATGCCCTACGGTACAATCAAGTACACCAGACTTTACAAGGAGCTTATATATTCCAATCCTGCCCTGGAGCTTCAGCCCCATTCGGTGAAGGAGTATCTTGATACATTTATAGTGACCGGGGAAATAGAAGATACCGTAATTCACGACATAACCATATTTGATAAGGACAAGGACGGAAACAAGCGGGTGATTACCGCGGACAGGGCCTGTTTTCTGAGCGGAGACAAAAGCGGTTCAGGAATAGTATCTCTGGAGCTTCACAATGTTTTCAGCCACGTGAATGATCAGAAGAAGGAATTTGACTACAGCTACTTTACTGCCGAAAAGATGATTTACAATATTCTCCTTTCAAATATGTCTTCCTCCGTAAGGAGTGTGGGACCGAGGGAAATGAGTGCCGCAGATGTATATGCGGAAATCAGGACTATGGAAGAAAAAAATATCAGGGAAACCGCCTCAAGGAAGGAATCCGGAATCAAGGATCTGGCAAAATCGGTAAGGAATTATTTTCTGGCCTCTTCTGCAGATTCCACCGGCAGGAAAACCTATACCTCCGGAATTGCAGGTGGGCTTGCAGCTTACAGGAATATAGAACAGGATGCCTCCGACATCAGAAATCTGAAAATCTACAAGCTGGAATTCTATAAGAAGTTCTCGCTGCCGGTTTCCTGTCTGTGCTTTGTTCTTTTTGCCTTTCCTGCCGGGCTTTTTTCAAAACGGAGCGGAAGAACGGTGGGCTTCGGTATCGGACTTCTGTTTTCAGTCTTTTACTGGTGCATGATGTTTGCGGGACACACGCTGGGGGTAAGAAGCAATATCGATCCGTTTATTGCCATGTGGATGCCCGATCTGGTTATCCTTCTGATTGCTCTGGTGCTTTATATTGTGAGGTTTGTCAGAAGATGAAGATACTGTACCGTATGTCCATGAAATTTTTTCTGAAATACTTCATTTTTTCAGTCCTGTTTTTTGTCCTTATCCTGGAGCTGCTGGATGTTTTTTCCAACCTGTGGCGTTATATCAACAACGGAGTTTCATTTGCTGACATTATCCGGGTGGCAGTTCTCTATATTCCGAAATGCATAGTTTTCTCGCTTCCCATTTCAGTGCTTTTTTCCGTAGCCTATACCCTCGGCAGTTTCTATGCCAACAACGAGCTGATTGCGGTGTTCGGCTCCGGAATTTCCCTTTACCGGTTTGTTTTTCCTTTTGTTCTGGTAGGAGCCCTTCTGAGTCCCTTTGCTCTATGGTTTGAGGAAAATGTGGTGATAAGCACCTACAACAGCAAGAATGAGCTGACCTACAACCTGCTGAACAGCCAGAAAAATTATAACAATAACAATGTAACCATTATGGATCATGAGCATGAGAGGATTTATCATGCCGATTTCTATAACGATACCAACAAGACACTTTCCGGGGTCATCATAGTGGACAAGGGGGAAGGGTATCCTGTCCGTATGGATGCACAGAGCGGAAAATGGAACAGCACCAGAAACTGCTGGGAATTTTTCAAGGTCAGATTCTACCGTTGGGAACCGGGGGAATCCTTATACAGGCTCACGGAATCGGAAAGCTTTTCCGCCTATCACTACAATCAGCCCCCGGAGTCCTTCAGGAACATAACCAGAAATATAGGTGAAATGAAAAAAGAAGAAGCCGAAAACTGGATTGCCTCCCTGAAGAAGGCGGGACTCCCGTACCGAGAATATCTTACCGAGTATTACAAGCGTTTTTCCTTTTCTCTTACCCCTTTTGTAGTGGCCCTTATTTCTGTTGCATTTACGGGAAAGTTCAGGAAAAACGTATTGCTGATGAGCCTACTCATGAGTATGATAATTGCGGGTGCTTACTATATTCTTCAGATGATTCTGGTGCTTTTTGCCAAGCTGGGATATATTCATCCGGTAATGGGAGCCTGGTCTGCATTCATTATTTTTATGATTCTGAGTATTTTTATGTTCAGATATGCCGATACATAGTATAGAAGGTAATATGGAATTTAAGATTTTGAAAAAAAGTCCCTTTTCGGGGGCCAGACGTACTGTACTTAATCTGCCTCACGGTCCTGTGGAAACACCTGTTTTCATGCCGGTGGGAACAAACGGAAGCATCAAGGCGGTAAAGCACTGCGATATTTCCGATATGGGTGTAAGGCTTATGCTCAGCAACACCTATCATCTTTATCTCCGTCCCGGAATAGAAGTAATCAAGCAGGCGGGCGGTCTGCATCAGTATATGTCCTGGGAACATAATATTCTTACCGATTCCGGAGGATTTCAGGTATTTTCCCTTGCCCCTTTCAGAAAAATCAAGGAAGAGGGAATCTATTTCAGATCTCATATAGATGGCTCATATCACACCCTTACACCCGAAAGCGTGGTGGAGCTTGAAAGATATTTCAGAAGCGATATTCTCATGCCTCTGGATCACTGTACCGCACCGGGAATCAGCGAAAAGGAAGCCCTTAAGGCAATGATTACCACCCATAAGTGGGCCGAGAGAAGCAAGAAGGCATGGGAAGAGTGCCGTGATGAGTGGGGCGGTTCCCTTTTCGGAATCGTACAGGGCAACTTCTACGAGGAGCTCAGGAAAGAGAGTGCCCGTTTCATCAATTCCCTGGATCTGCCGGGTATAGCCATCGGAGGACTTTCAGTAGGGGAGAAGCCCGATATGTTCAATCATTTCCTTG
>JAZNLX010000115.1:0-1721 GCA_045579325.1 Spirochaetia bacterium | reverse complement strand
TTGCATCCATCACCATTGCACAGGCCTGTCTGGAGTCTGGGTATGGAACTTCCGAGCTTGCCAAGAAGGCAAATGCTCTGTTCGGGATCAAGAAGCACGACTGGAAAGGGGATACCTATGTGGTAGTGTCGTACGAATATGAGCATGGAAAGAAGGTTCCGAGAATATCTGCATTCCGGGCTTACGATTCCTGGGAGCAGTCCATTGCCGATCACTCCAAATATCTCCGGACCCGCAAGGTGGACGGCAAGAACCTGACCTACAAGGCAGTGGTTGGCGAGAAGGACTATGCGAAGGCTGCCAATGCACTACAGAAGGCCGGATACTCCACCTATCCAAATTATGCTGCCATGCTCAAGGATCTTATCAAGAAGTACAATCTGACCCAGTATGATGCAGACACTGCCATCACGGCAAAACCGAAGGTGAAAATCTTCCTGGATGCCGGACACGGAGGAAAAGACCCTGGAGCCTGTCACGGATCACGGAGGGAATCGGCAGATGTCCTGAAGCTGGCCAAGGCCGTAGGAGCCAAGCTGGTCAAATATGGCTTTGAGGTGGTCTATGACCGGACCACGGACACCTATCACAGCCCGGCAGACAAGGCAGCGAAGGCCAATAAGTCGGGAGCCGATTACTTCTTCAGCTTTCACCGGAATTGTGCCAACGGGAAAGCCAGCGGATACGAAACACTTTATTATTCCCGCTCCGACAAGAAGGATGCTCTCCGGAAAGGCTTTGCCACTGGCATGGCGAAATGTGGCTTTTCTATCCGGGCCGATAAGCAGCGGAAAGAATTAGCGGTCCTGAGGCGGACGGATATGCCTGCTTTGCTTCTGGAGGTCGGATTCATTGACAGCAAGAAGGATAACCGCATCTTTGACAGTAAGTTTAACGAGATTGCGAAAGAGATCGCAAAAATAATCATTAAGAATTGTAAATGATGTATTGAAAACACTCATTTCGTTATGCTATTATTACCAGTAACAAAAACACAGAGAACGGGCGGGACACCCAACGGGACACCTATAATGAAAACCCGCATAAAAAGGTGATTTGATCACAGCTTCCCAAGCTGGACACGCGGGTTCGATTCCCGTCACCCGCTTACGAGATTAAAACCCCGGAGAACCGCATGAATAAAGGCTCTTCGGGGTCTTTTGTTTGCTCAAAAATTCCCAGAATGTAGAAAAATTTCCTTCGAAATTACTCATTTTTGCTCATTTTAGTGGGACACCCTGTGGGACACCCGAGCAATCTGGCGGCCTCCAGAAGGGTCTCGTCGTCCTGGTGGGTGTAGATGTTTGCCGTGGTCTGAATGTCGGCATGACCCATCAATTTTTGAGCGGTCCGGATGTCGACTCCGGCCTTCTGCAGATCCGTGCAGTAAGTGTGCCGGAGGCAATAAGGAACGAAGTCCTCCGCCAGGGGGAATGGCGGGACAAGCTGGTTCCTGTAGGTCCGGCAGCCCATGGAAAGATTCATGGCCTTCTTCATGGCCTTCACCAAAGCCCCGTAGGCGGACCGTGTGTACGGTCTTCCACTTTGGGACAGGAATATATTGTCAAAAGGCCCGGCGGGCATAGGAAGCCTTCTGAGAAGGTCAGGAGGCATCGGGACGACTCTGTCGGAGTTGACGGTCTTCGTTCCCCTGATGTGGAGGAAGGGGATCCCCTCTTTTCGGATGACATCATTACGGACGATATCAAGGGCCTCGGCCG
>JAZNLX010000114.1:0-3484 GCA_045579325.1 Spirochaetia bacterium | reverse complement strand
ATCAAGTATAACGTCAAGGACATCAGGGACTGTGCAGAGGGAGATTATATCGGAATCTATACCCGTCCGGGGGCCATAATCATCAATCCGCCGGAAGAAAAGAAAGAATTCAACAGACTGGGCGTATATGTCAAGGCAGTCCTTTTTGACGGAGGCAATTCCAAGCTCCTTACCGTTACGGAAAGTGGCAAGGAAATCATCGTGGCTCTGCCTCAGAACCGCCAGTTCGACCATATAAAGAAGGGGGACAACATTGTCATCGGATGGGATCCGGCCCTTTCGGTTTGCTTCAAAGAAACAGGAGCCAAGGTTTATGATGACGAAGTCTAAGAAAATAAGCTGGAGCTTCATAGTTTTCTTTACTCCGGTTTTCCTGTGGCTTTTTCTTCTTATTGTACTGCCTCATCTGGAACTGCTGAGGATGTCCTTTGCCAAGGCTTCCTGGCTCAACGAACCGGGCTTTACACTGGATAACTATAAGGAATTCTTCAAGGAGCCGATATACTGGAACACCTTTTTCAGGACCGCCATGTATTCGGTTACGGTAACTGCCATAGTGCTTGCCATCGGACTTCCGGTAGCATTCTATATTACCAAGATCGCCAGCGTTAAAACCAGGGGCTTCCTGAGCATACTTATTCTCATACCGTTCTGGGTAAGCGAGCTTATCAGGGTTTACGGCTGGATGATTATCCTCAGGGAAAGCGGAATCATAAACCATTTCATGCTGAAGCTGGGTATCTGGAAGCAGCCTGTGGAGATGCTTTACAACGATGCAGCCATGATAATGGGGCTTGTGTACACTTCCGTTCTTTTCATGATTGTTCCGATAATCGGAGTCATGGACAGCCTGGACGATTCATATATCGAGGCGGCCTACGACCTGGGAGCCAAGAAGGCTGTTGTATGGAGGCAGATAATCATTCCTCACTGCATGCCGGGTATCATTTCGGGGTGCATCATCGTATTCATGATGGTTCTGGGAAGCTATCTTACCCCTAATCTCATGGGAGGAAAGAATTCCCTCTGGTTCACACAGCAGATCTACAACCAGTTTATCCAGTACTTCAACTGGAATATGGGTTCGGCTTTCGGATTCCTGCTGCTTCTCATGTCTTCCGGTATAATCTGGCTTGCACTTAAGCTTTCCGGACAGCAGCTGAAGGGGGTTGTAAAATGATAAGATCTCTCCCTAATTCCAAATTCTACAAGTTTTCGTTCACAAGCTTTATCGTGATTTACTTTGTATTTCTGTTTCTTCCATTGCTTGTGACATGTATCCTCGCCTTCAACAATTCCATGTTCCCGTCCCTGCCTTGGAAGGGCTTTACGCTGGACTGGTTCTTCGGAACAGGCGAAAAGGTGGGATTTTTCCATGACAAGATAAATCTCAGGGCTTTGGGAGTTTCATTCCGTCTGGCTATCGCAGTTTCAGTTCTGTCTACAGTAGTGGGAACCTGTGCGGCGTTCCTTTTTGAACAGGAGAACTTCCGTTTCAAGAACCTGCTTTACTTTCTCATGATTGCTCCGCTGGTAATTCCGGGGGTAATCCTGGGTATTTCCATTCTTTCATTTACAAACACATTGGCAAACTTCGTGGATTCTGCCTTCGGTGTGGACCTGGAATTCCTGAGGCCCGGCTTTTGGCTCGTGGTTCTGGGACAGTTCTCCTTCATTGCCACATATGTGGCCATGGTGGTATCGGCCCGTCTGAAGAAATTTGACAGAACCCTTGAAGAGGCTGCCTATAATCTCGGCGCAAACCGCTTCGAAGTAATCTGGCACATTACCCTGAAGTATCTCAGACCGTCAATTCTTGGAGGATTCGCACTCTCTTTCCTCCTGTCGTTTGAGAACTTCAACACCACACTGTTCCTTATAGGTGCAGAAGCTCCGCTTCCGGTTGCTCTGTTCATGAGGGTCAGGGACGGATCCACCCCGGTAATCAATGCCATTTCATTCCTGCTTATCTTCGTAACATCCATATGTGCGGTTCTGAGCCTTATATTTGCCCATAGGAACAAAGAGGACTAAAATGGACGACTTGCTTGAAAAATATTTTTCAGATGTAAGAAGTGGAGTTGCGGCTGTAAGGGAATATCCCTCTGCCGAAATAATTCTGCTTCATCATAACGATACCGACGGACTTACTTCCGGGGCCATCCTTTACACTACCTTTGACAGAAAAGGGTACAACATAGACAGATATTCCCTGGAAAAGCCTTATCCCAAAGTGCTTGAAAAGATTTTTGCCGAAAATGAGGGAAAGATAATCATTTTTGCCGATTTCGCCGGCTCCATAGCACCGATGATCTGCGAACTCAACCGGGACAGAAATCTGGTGGTTATTCTGGATCATCACAAGGCAAAAGAATCGGTTTCGGGATCTGTAATCAATCTGGATCCCGATCTTTATGGGCTCAAAGGGGACCGGGATATTTCCGCATCGGTAACATGCTGGTATTTTGCCTGTGCAGTCAGCAGCGAAAACCTGGATATGGCCCATATTGCGGCTCTTGGAGGAATTGCCGATTTCTACTATCTGGACAATTCGGTTCACGGAGAAAACAGAAAAACCTTTGAAAAGGCCTGCAGCCAGGGAACCATGAGAGGCGTAACCGGGGAAGCTCCGGAGAAATTCTACATAACCCTCGGCGGAAAGGAGTATGATGTAACCGAGCTTTTCGGGATGCTTGACGTTATCGGCGGCGCCGGTTTCTACGGCGGAGGACCTGAACTTGGAATCAGGCTCCTTCTCGGCAGAATGAAAGCTGAGGATGAGGAGAAAATCAGCTATCTTACCGGACTCAAGGATGAAAAATTCGCGGCTGAACTGGAAAGGATAAAGAACGGTGAATTTCTTGAAACCGAGCACATTGTCTGGTTTGACGTAAAGGATCGTTTTGCTCCGATGGGAGTAAAGATGATCGGTCTTTTCTGTGAGGAGCTTGCAGACAGCGGACTGGTGGACAGAAACAAATATCTGGCCGGATATCAGCAGATTCCGGATGAGATTCCCGGAATGGGTCCCGTAGAGATGGGCGAAACCAAGATTTCCATGAGAACATCGGCTGCGGTAACCGAAAAGATCTTTGAAGAAAAGCTGCCGGGACTTAACGCATTTCTCCCTGAGGCAACCCTTAACCTCGGCGGTTTTGCAGATGCGTGCCACAGGGTATCGGCTGCCACCACAATAAAGCAGGGTATGGAAAAAGAACTTATCGAGGAATCCGAAAGGGTTCTGAAAAAACTTATGAATAAATAAATCGGAGGATTGAAAATGGGAATCGGATATGCATACGGAAAAAATATTCTGATCGGAGATCAGTTTGTACTTAACGGAGTGCCTGCAATTGTTTCAGCACTTCCATTCAGAACAGAAACCAAGGTTGAACGCCTTCCTGAGGGTTCAGATCTTATTATAGAAGACAACAGAACAGAAGTTCCGGGATATATTCAGAAAAAAGCGGCAAAATGCCGTCTT
>JAZNLX010000113.1:0-2071 GCA_045579325.1 Spirochaetia bacterium | reverse complement strand
GTGCCCTGTTCTTGACTAATAAGGATTAATATGAAATATTAAAAACATGAGGGAGTAGCAGGCGTTCTCCCGGACGCATCAAGTCAACATACTGATCCTGGGATCTGGCTTGATTCAATTTGCGAGACTCATGTAAGCATAAGCTGTACATGGAGTCTTTTTTTGACTGTGTACAGCACTCAAAACAGGTGGTGTATATGTCCTTCGGAATCCCTTTTTTCATCAACAGCATTTTACTCGGTATAGGATTGGCAATGGATGCATTCTCGGTTTCGGTAGCCAACGGGCTAAAAGAACCGGCTATGAAAAAAAACAAGGTAATTGCCATAGCGGGAATCTTTGCCCTCTTCCAGACTGCAATGCCTCTTATCGGCTGGTTCTGCGTATGCTCCGCCGCCTGCAGATTCAAGCTTTTTGCCGGAGCCATCCCCTGGATTGCCCTTCTGCTTCTGGGATGTATCGGTATAAAGATGATCCTTGATTCCCTGAAAAAAGAGGAAGAAGAGGAAACAATAAAAGCAACAGGAATCAGGCTGCTTCTGATTCAGGGCATTGCTACCTCCATAGATGCCCTCTCTGTAGGATTTACCGTTTCAGACTATAATTTTCTGATGGCATTTTCCGCATGCGCCATAATCGGACTCGTTACCTTTATCATCTGTCTTTTCGGAGTGACCATAGGAAAAAAAGCCGGAACCAGACTTACCGACAAGGCCGGAATAGTAGGAGGAATAATCCTGATTCTCATAGGACTGGAAATATTTATCAAAAATATGTTCTTTCAGGGCTGATTCTTCTGCCGTTTTGCCATCCTGCACCAGTTGCAGAAGGAATACAGATCGTTTACCAGAAATACGATAAAGCATACAATCACCGAAATATAGGAAACATCCACCATAGCGGCAAGAATCCAGAGAACTATCAGAACCGCATCGTTCACCGCATAGGCCAGAGCGAACAGAGGGCTTCTGACAAAGGAGAAATAGGCAGCCACAAAGCTGGTGGTTACCGACATGGTGCTGGGAATCAGATTGGCATTGTTGAAATATTTCAGGATAAAATAGAAAAAAACTGTTACAGGCACCGCAAGAAAAGAAACAGTCAATATATGCTTTCTTTCAAGAGTACCCACCTTGACTTCCGATTTGCCCGCCTTATATGAATTCCTTTTCCAGGCAATATATGCCACCACGGACATGGGAGCCGACATACCCAGATAGGTAATGGTTTCGCCGTAATAGGCAAAAGCAAAGGAGACAGTTCCGTAAAGGATGCTGAAGAGAATCATTATGAGAAGGCCGTTGGGATTTCCCTTGGCACAGAGAATGATGGAAGTAACCCCCACCAGGGATGCAATGAGATTCAGGAATTCACCGCCTCCGGAGAACAGGAATGAAACGACAATAAGAATGACGGAAGAAACCCACAGCGCGATTTCAAATCCGGTAAAATAGTTTTTAAGACCCGATAACTTCATATTCTAAAACAAACAGGCATAAACCAACAATGCTGCAATACCCATAAAGCAGAGAATCAGATACAACACCACATTGCCGCTGTTCTGCTTTTTTCCCTTCCGGTACATCGACAGGGGATCATTCTGAGCAAGAATACGGGAATGAAAATCCTGAAGCCACCGTGAATCGTCCGGCCCGCACATGTTTTCCTCGGTACAGCCCGGTTCATGAACAATCTTGTTTCTGACCCAGCGGCAGTGCTTCAGCTTCTTAAGGTCCGCATTCCAGCCGGAAACACGCTCCTCCCCGTCTGCAATACCTTTCATTTCATCTATGTAGAAAGATATGCCATGCTTATTGCCGTAAAGCTCGCTGCAGAGTTTTTCAAGTCTCTTGAAAGAATCAATAAAGTTCATCAAGCTCCAATATATAACTAAGACAGAGAAATGTCAAAAAGGGCTTTCCCCACCCTATTGTAAAAACCGGTCCGGATGATATATTCTGCAGGTAACCGGGGGACAGAGGAGATGACAGAAATACTGGCAGTGGGAGCAGGTGGATTTGCTGGGGCGGTACTCAGATATCTGATAAGTCTGATTCCTTTAAGCGAATCC
>JAZNLX010000112.1:0-4666 GCA_045579325.1 Spirochaetia bacterium | reverse complement strand
CAAAAACTTCTAAATTCATTAATTTAACAGTATAAGGTATACTTTCTTAGTTTTCAAGTAATTTCTGGATAAAGTGTCAAAACCAGCATATCCGAAGTATCCAGGATTTTACCTGCCTTTTTCTGCAGTGTACGGACCTTTAGTTTCATGATTTTGTCCTTGTAATCTTCCTTATAGTTGTCCTGTCCGATGGCGTTGAGCCAGTAATGATTCTCCTTCAGGCTGTTTTCATATTCGGTTATCCTGGCAGCCTTGAATTTTTCCAGATATTCTTCCGGAATCTCTTCCGATAACCTGCCGATTTCCTCGATAACGCTTTTTTTCAGCTCCTCTGCCCGGTCCGGACTGCAGCCGAACATGATGTAAATAAGGTATTCGTTTTCAGGTTCTGTTATGAAGGACGGAAATGCACTGATACTGTATGTTCCTCCCATTTCTTCCCTGATCTTTTCCCTGAGTCTCATGTCCAGGATGTATGCAAGAGCATCTGTTTCCACGGTTTTTTTTAGAGAACCGCCCCCTTTGCCCTTAATGACCATAAGAACCTGACTCTTGTCGTCCCTTCCGCTGTAGATTTCCCTGTCATACCCTTTTTCGGTTATTCTCTTGCCGTCATCTGCCCATTTTTCCCTTTTTTTAACAGAACCTACGGAGCCTATATACTTTTCCGAGAACTCTCTGATTATCTGAACATCTGCATTTCCCACAAATACAAAAGTGAAGTCTCCGGGATCCGCAAATCTTTCCTTAAAGATTCCGGCACATTTTTCAAAGGATATTTCGTTGAGGACTGAGGAATCAAGCCTTCTGCCCCTGTTATGGCCGTCGTAGATGATTTCGTGGAAGGCCTTGGCCAGAGCATCGTTTGGGGTGGCTTCCCTGTTCATTATGACATTCCTGAGTCTTTCCATGTAGGAACCGTATGCGGCTTTGTCAAAACGGGGCTGGGTAAAGTAAAGGTAAATGAGCTTGAAAGCTGTCTCCAGTTCCTTGGTTGATGAGGAGCCTGTAAAGCCTTCATGATAACTGTCTATGAAAGGAGCTACGGAAACATTCTTGCCCATAAGGAGCTTATCCATTTCGCTTTTGCCGTATTCTCCGATTCCGCTGCTTGCAGCCACTGCACAGGCCACAAGAGAAGAGGCCCATTCGTCGTCCGATACCAGGGAGTTTCCCCCATCGGAAGAGGCAGAGAAAAGAATCTGGTCGTTCCTGAAATCGGTGGGTTTGACAATGACCCTGGCACCGTTGGAAAGCCTTAGGGTTGTTATACCGTATTTGTCGTCGGTTCTGATTTTATCGGTTTTACCCGGTGGGGGAAGAGTACCTGCAGAGATTTCATCCGGAACATTGTCTGAATAGGGAGCCGTATCTGCAGTAAGGGTTTTTCTGTAGGCATCAAGGAGAATATCTCCGCTGATTTCCGACAGAGCTTTTTCAGTTCCTGAAAGGAGCAGAATGAGACCCTTCTCTTCTGCCAGGAAGGATCTTAGGCTGTTTACCTCTTCCAGAGTGATTGCCGGAAGGGATTCGGCATAGATTTCATATTCCTTTTCTATTCCCGGAATTGTTTCGTTATCCAGGAAATTTCTTATGTATTCGGCAGCAAAGGCAGCCGACGGGGATTTGTCTTTTTCGTTGTAGGCCTGCTCCATCATGCTGAGAAGCTGTGCCTTGGCTCTGGAAAGTTCACCCGGGGTAAATCCGTGATCAAGTACCCTGGCCAGTTCCTCGGTAACCCGCTCTGCACCCGGAAGGACGCTGTCATTTCTGAGTACGGCGGAAACTGTAAAGAACGAAAGAGTATCAAACAGAGAGCTGAATCCCGCATGGGCGGAAACGAATGGAGGATCCTGACTGTTTCTGAGTTCGCTGTATCTTCCCGAAAGCATGGTGGAAAAAAGATTCCTGACAACGGTTTCACGGTAATCCTGCTCTGTAACCACGCTCTTGTGCGGAAGCCTGAAATAGGCGGTAAAGGCTGTGGCATCGGCTTCTTTGTCTTTATACACGGCGGAAATTACCTTATCCTGAACAGGAACTTCTTTCCCCGGTTTTTTTACCGGAGTGCCCTTTTTTAGAGGAGAAAAATACTTCTTTATGGATTTTTCCATTTCTTTTTCATCAAAATCCCCAACTGCAATCACAGCCATGAGATCGGGTCTGTAGTGCTCTTTGTAGAAGGATTCCAGCTCCTGATGGCTGAAGCTTCTGAGAACAGTTTCATCGCCGATCGGGTCCCGGTCCTGAAATACGGAATCCTTGAACAGGTTTTCGGTATGAAATCGGCTTATTCTCTCATCTGCCCCTTTTCCCCGTCTCATCTCCTCCAGTACCACTCCCCTTTCCTTTTCTGTTTCGGAGCTGTCAAGGGTTATATGGCCGGCCCATTGGGAAAGAATCTCCACGATGCGGTCTGTAATCTCGGGAGATGCAGCAGGAAGATTGATCATGTACACAGTCCTGTCAAAGCTGGTATATGCATTTACATCGGGGCCGAAGGTTACTCCGTTCTTTTCAAGGAAATCCACGACACCGTTTCCGGGAAACTTTTCGGTACCGTTGAAAGCCATATGCTCCAGAAAATGGGCAAGTCCCCGCTGATTTTCTGTTTCGTCTATGGAGCCCGATTTTACCGCGAGCCTGAGATAAACACGGTTTTCGGGAAAGGTATTTTTCTTTATGTAGTAGGTCAGGCCGTTGTCCAGCTTCCCTATGGTTATGGCAGGATCGGGTACAAGTTCACCTGCATGGAGAAATGTCAGTGTAAAAAAGAAAAATATAAGAACAAATAATTTTTTCATGTTAATAATCCTGTTTATCTAAAATATAACACAAATAAAGCTGATTGGTAGAAAATTATGGGGAAAAAGTGTATAATGTTACCCATGAATGCGGAAAACAGATTTGAAATACTCAGAAAACGGTCTGAAATAACAGAGGCTGTAAGAAATTTCTTTATTGAGAGGGGCTATCTTCAGGTCTCCACACCTATTCTTGCTCCTCATGTCATTCCTGAAGCCCATATCGAGATCTTCAGGACAGAGCTTATCTCCCCTTACGAGGATCCTAAAAATCTGTATCTGCTTCCGTCTCCGGAGCTTTGGATGAAAAAGCTTATTTCCGAGGGGTCAGGGAGCATTTTCCAGATCTGTAAATCTTTCCGCAATTACGAGCAGAACGGTCGGAACCATTCCCCTGAATTCACCATGCTGGAATGGTATACCGTAGAAGCGGATTACAAGCATTCCCTGGCGTTGACCAAGGAGCTTCTGGCCATGCTGTTCAGCCGTTTCAGACCTGAATACAGCACCCTTCCGGTAAATGTGATTTCCGTAAGAGAGGCTTTTCTCAGAACCACCGGCATCGATATTGCCCTGTGTCCCGATTTCGGTTCCATAAAATCGGCCGCCCTGGAAAAAGGGTATGAAATCGGGGATGACTACACCACCTGGGAAGAGGTTTTCAACAAGCTTTTTATTCTGGAAACAGAACCTGTAGTCTGCGGCTCCGGTATAACTGTTCTTATAGATTATCCTGCACAGATCCCTTCCCTGGCCAAGCTTAACAAAGAGAATTTTACCTACGAAAGATGGGAAATCTACATGGACGGCATTGAAATTGCCAACTGCTACTCCGAGGAACGGAGGGTGGATGTAGTAAAGGATTTCTATATAAGCGAAGGAAATGCCAAGGATGAAATTGCTGCTGTCAAGGTGGATGTGGATTATTCCTATCCTGAAATTTTCAGGACTTTTCCCGAATGCTCCGGTACTGCCTTGGGAATGGACAGGCTGGTGATGATTCTTACAGGCTGCCGTGATATCAGGAATGTACTTTGAAATAGATGCTGAAATGATTCAGGCAGTTCTCTGAATCTGAAGCACTGTCATATATGCCCTGCTTGAAGTAGAATGTATCTCTGATTCCTACGCTGTATCTGCTTTTGAATTTCCTTTCGTAAGAAAAACCGGCTGTTCCCACAAATATGAATCCGTCAGAGCCCTCTTCCGGAACTGCATTTCCTATGGTATGGATTCCGCTGGCATTGCCGAAAAGGGAAAGGGTGCCGAATTTGTCGTGAGAAAGCTCCAGGCTTAATTTGATGTTTTCTCCGGTGCCCATATCGTAATCCCTGCGTTCATCAAGGTGTGCCGGTCTGGGAATATCGCCGTTAATGAAATAAGGGTATTCGCTGCAGCCCAGAACAAGCCAGTTCAGATGCATTCTTATGTCGAAAATAAAATCGTGCTCCAGGAAATTTCTCCTTTTCAGGGTGAATCCCAGTGAATTGGCCGAATAATTTATGTCCTTTGAATAGATAAAGTCGTAATGAAGCCCGATTCCCAAGGTTGTGGCGGAATTAAGGTCTTCGCAGGGGGCCCAGGATCTGATCAAGCCGTCGGAAAAGAAAGATATCCAATAATATGCATCTCCTGAAAATGAGGCATCCAGATTCAGCTCAAAATGCTCAAAAGGAACCTTGCTTTCAAGCCCGAAGGGTTTTCCGTAAACTATATTGATTCCCGTGCCTATGGTATGTTGTAGGTTGCCTGTATCGGCCGATGTGCTTCCGAAGTAGAAAAGAGTTTCGGTTTCCAATGGAATGTGTTCGGTGTTGTCCGGCTTTTTGTCAGTTATAACATAGTTTACAGCATCCATTGGG
>JAZNLX010000111.1:0-2493 GCA_045579325.1 Spirochaetia bacterium | reverse complement strand
AGGATCCTAATGAACTCAAGTGGGACGAAATCGGTGCAGAATATATTGTTGAATCAACAGGTCTTTTCCTCACAAAGGAGAAGGCTCAGGCTCATATCAATGCCGGTGCAAAATATGTAGTTATGTCAGCTCCTTCCAAGGACGACACACCTATGTTTGTTTACGGTGTAAACGAAAAGACTTACGAAAAGGGTACACAGTTCGTATCAAATGCTTCATGTACAACAAACTGTCTTGCTCCTATCGCAAAGGTTCTCAATGACAACTGGGGAATCACAGAGGGTCTTATGACTACTGTTCACTCCGTTACAGCTACACAGAAGACTGTTGACGGTCCGTCACTTAAGGACTGGAGAGGCGGAAGAGCTGCCTGCGGAAACATCATTCCTTCATCAACAGGTGCCGCAAAGGCTGTAGGAAAGGTTATTCCTTCCCTTAACGGAAAACTTACAGGTATGTCCATGAGAGTTCCTACTCTTGACGTTTCTGTTGTAGACCTTACAGTAAACCTGGCAAAGCCTGCAAAATACGATGAAATCTGTGCTGCAATGAAGAAGGCTTCAGAAAACGAGCTTAAGGGTATTCTCGGATACACAGAAGATGCTGTTGTTTCTTCCGACTTCCTGGGAGATGCCAGAACATCAATTTTTGATGCAAAGGCCGGTATTGCCCTTACAGATACATTCGTAAAGGTTGTTTCCTGGTACGATAACGAGATCGGATACTCAAACAAGGTTCTCGACCTTATTACATACATGAAGAAAGTAAACGGTTAATTTAACTGAGGATAGGATAATGGTTCTTAATACAATCAAAGATGCAGATCTTACCGGCAAACGTGTTCTGATTCGTGTCGACTTCAATGTTCCGCTGAAAGAGGGTGTCGTAAAGGATGATACAAGAATCCGTGCGGCTGTTCCTACTATTGAATATATTCTTTCTCAGAAAGGGACTTCTGTTGTGGTGATGAGTCATTTCGGAAGACCAAAGGGGCAGAAGAATCCTGAATTCTCAATGGTTCCCATCGGAAAGAGATTCCAGGAGATTATCGGTCGTCCCGTAAAGGTTGCTTCTGACGTGATAGGAGATGAAGTTGCAGCTGAAGTTGCTGCTCTCAGGGAGGGAGAAATCCTTCTTCTTGAAAATGTCCGCTTCTATCCTGAAGAGGAAAAGAACGGTGAAGAGTTTGCAAAAGCTCTTGCTGCTTTCGGTGATGTCTATGTCAACGATGCTTTCGGTACTGCTCACAGAGCCCATGCATCCACAGAGGGTGTTGCCCATTTCCTTCCTGCTTATGCCGGATTCCTTATCGAAAAGGAAGTTCAGTTCATGGCTCCTCTTCTTGAGAGTCCGGCTCATCCTTTTGTTGCCATTATCGGTGGTGCAAAGGTTTCCTCCAAGATCGGAGTTCTTCAGTCGCTTCTCAGAACCTGCGATACAATGGTTATCGGCGGGGGTATGGCCTATACATTCCTCAAGGTACAGGGATACAGTGTAGGTAACTCTCTCGTGGAAGCTGACTATATCGATACAGCAAAGGCTTTCCTTGAAGCTGCAGCTGCCAAGAATGTAAAGGTAATCCTCCCGGTTGACCATGTGGTTGCCGCTTCTTTTGCAGAGGATGCCGCACCTGAGCTTATCAGCTCTCCTGCCATTCCTGAAGACAGGATGGGAATGGATGTGGGACCTGAAACCATTGCCCTTATCAAGGAGGCTCTGGCTTCAGCAGCAACTGTTGTATGGAACGGTCCTCTGGGTGTTTTTGAATTTGACAGCTTCGCAAAGGGAACTCTTGAAATCGCAAAGGCAGTTGCAGGCTGCAGCGGTATTACAGTAGTAGGTGGCGGAGATTCTGTTGCTGCAGTCAACAAGTTCGGACTTGCAGATAAACTCAGCCATGTTTCCACCGGCGGCGGTGCTTCTCTGGAATTTCTTCAGGGGCTTCCTCTTCCGGGTATTGTTGCATTGGAAAAATAGGGGTATTTATGGCCAGAATCAAATATATTGCAGGTAACTGGAAGATGAACAAGCTTTCAGGTGAGGCTGCGATACTTGCCAAAGAGATTGCGGAAGGGGCAAAGGATCTTAAATGCAGGATCATGATTGCACCTCCTTTTACAGCACTCTCTGAAGTCAGCAAGGCAGTAAAGGGAACAAACATCCTCCTCGGCGCACAGAATATGTCAAACGCTGTTTCAGGTGCATACACAGGTGAGGTTTCTCCCGATATGCTTATCGATCTCGGTGTTTCCGTGGTAATTCTCGGACATTCCGAAAGACGTACTCTTTACGGCGAGACAGATGCATTCATTAATTCAAAAGTAAAGCTTGCCCTTGAGAAGGGGCTTGATGTAATTCTCTGCGTAGGTGAGACACTTGCCGAAAGAGAAGCCGGAAAAGCAGCGGAAATTGTATCTTTTCAGGTAGAAAACGGTTTGAAGGATATAAGCGCTGAATTTATCGAGAAAATTACGAAGTCGGATCGTAGCCATG
>JAZNLX010000110.1:0-1708 GCA_045579325.1 Spirochaetia bacterium | reverse complement strand
GATAAACCAGTCCGTGATGCCGCCGAAGTAACCGGCCAATCCTCCCACAAGTATTCCTCCCAGCATGGCCGTGAGAATGCTTACAAAACCTATGGTAAGGGAAATTTTTGCCCCGTAAATAATTCTTGAAAGGAGATCCCGTCCCAGCCTGTCGGCTCCCATAAGGAAAACAGGGCTTCCGTCTTTTGTACCGAAAAGATGGGTTCTGGCCGGAATAAGACCGAACAGCCGGTATTCATCCCCTTTGACAAAGAATGAAATCCTGTGGACTTTGGAATGATCGGTCCTGTATTTCTTGAAGAAAGGATTTGCCATTTCATATTCGTAGACATAGGGTCCTATGAATTTCCCGTCGTGGATAAAATGTATCCTGTGAGGAGGCTGGTAGGATTTGCTCTTGAATTTGGTGTTCGGCTGGTATGGGGCAAGAAAACCCTCAAAAAGAAATGATATATACATGACTGCAAGAATCCAGAAGCATATCATCCCAAGTCTGTTCCGTCTGAATTTAAGGTATGGAATGGAATTTCTTATCATTTCATCCTCACTCTCGGATCAGCTACGGTAAGGAGGATATCCGATATAAGTATTCCTCCGAGGACCAGCACGTCGCTTATTATCATGTTTGTAAGCACCAGATAATAATCCTGCCTCATGGTGGCATCGTACATAAGTCTTCCTATACCCGGGTAAGAGAATATTATCTCCACGAAAAGGGAGCCTCCTATAAGGGCTGAGAAAATTCCCGAAAGACCTGTTATGAAAGGTATAAGGGCATTTCTGAAGGCATGAAGGATAATCCCTTTCTTGCCGGTCCCTTTGGCCCTGACTGCATTTATATAGGGTTTGTTGAATTCTTCCGTAAGAAGCACCTTCATACTCCTGATTGATCCTGCCACACCTCCCAGAAAACCGACAAGAACAGGAAGAATCATATGGTGGAGCCTGTCTGCAAACTGCTCCCAGCCGTTCATCAGGTGATAATTTTCCCCGGTTGCACCCCCCAGCGGGAAAAGTCCCGTCCTTGCTGCCAGCAGCAGTCCCAGAAGGGCCAGGAAAAAAGAGGGGACGGAATAAAGGATCTGGGTTATGAAATTTACGTTTTTCTCAAGAATCCTGTTGGGTTTGTACGAAAAGTAAAATGCAACGGGGTAGGAAACCGCAATGGAAAAGAGCAGGGAGAAAAGATTCAGGGAAACTGTATTCCAAAGTCTTGAACCTATAAGCTCCATTATTGGCTGCCTGTAGGAAAAGGACATACCCAGATCATGATCAAATATGACTTTTTTCAGCCAGTAAAGAAACTGCATATAAAAAGGCTTGTCCAGGCCGAATTCCTTTCTGTAGTAATCTATGGTTTCCGGGGTGATTTCGGGATTCTGGTAATATGCAGAGAAGAAATCTCCCGGTGCCAGGCTCATGAAGAAGAAAAAACAGAATATGGTAATGAGAAGTACGGGAATCATGGAAAGTATGCGCCGGACAATAAAAAGCAGAAGCTTGGTATTCAAAACTTATTCCTCCTGTCCTTTTTTCAGGTATATTCTCCTGAAGCCGTCTCCGATGCTGCTGTGGTTGTTCCAGTTCAGGTTTTCCCATTTGTTGTCAGCAGCCATGAAAAGATATCGCCTGAAGATGGGGATTATTATAAGTTCATCCATTACGGTATGCTGGAAAAGGCTGTAGTTTTTCATTATTTCATCCCGGT
>JAZNLX010000109.1:0-4056 GCA_045579325.1 Spirochaetia bacterium | reverse complement strand
GTTCCTGTGGTCCCGGATGAAATTCTTGTGGACGGAATCTATGTGCCCGAAATCAGGACTGATATCCCCATGAAGGCAATAGTCAAGGGCGATGACAAGGTACATGAGATAATGGCTGCATCAATTGTTGCAAAGACACTCCGGGATCTGTGGATGACACGCTATTCCTGGATTGATGACAGGTACGGATTTGAAAAGCATAAGGGATACCCGACAAAGGCTCATCGGGAGGCTGTGGAAAAATACGGACTGTGCCCTATTCACCGGAAAAGCTTCAGAATTTCCGGTCCGGCTTCCTGTCGTGTTTCCGAATAATCTTTCTTACAGGCTTTCTTTCGGATCTGAAATCTGATCTGCGGTCCGATCTGAAATCATCTTCCCTGTCTGATCTGTCGAATCTTTCTTTTTCGAATCTGAATGAAGATTTTCTGTCGGATCTGAAATCATCCTCATGTTCAAATCTGCGGGAAGGTCTTCTTTCAGCTCTGAAATCAGGCTTCTTGTCTGCAAAGCGTACTGCCTTCATCAGTTCCTTCATGAATTCTTCCATATCTTCTTCGTAGATAACTATGGAATGACGGTCAAAGTCCCCGTTAGGCATTTTCTTGCTTTCCACTATGTTCAGAAAATGGCTTCCTGTTCTGTTTTCCTTTACATTGAAGAAGTAAGTCCTTTTGTCTGTTGTAAACTGTGAAGAAAAGATTTCTCCCCTGATAGCCATAATCTGCACCTTCCAAAAAAAAATTCTGTATGTGAACTTTATAATATTGACTATCTTTATTCAATAACCATATTGACAAAATTTTTTAGAATTTATATAAATAAGGTGTTGATGCGAATCAATATGCGCCTGTGGTATAATGGCTATTACCTCAGCCTTCCAAGCTGATGATGTCGGTTCGATTCCGATCGGGCGCTTAGTCTAAGTTTTAGACAAATTTTCTCTTACTGCACGGGTTAACCCCCGGCTTTTTTTTTGTCCGCACATCTGATATAATAATTTCCATGAAAAACAAGCTCTCGTTTCTCGGTCTCGGAACCTGGTGTTTCGGCGATGAGGAAAATCCTTCCGCGTCCGATCCAATGAAAAACTACTGGGGCGGGCAGAAGCACAGTGACAGTGTCAGGACAATCCATGCGGCTCTCCGGGCCGGGATAAACCACTTCGATACAGCCCAGGTCTACGGGAACGGAAGATCGGAGCAGGTGGTGGGGCAGGAACTCAGGAAAATACGGGAGCAGGTAATCATAGCCGACAAGTTCATGCCTTACAGCGGCGATCCGCTTTATATTGCCGGCAAGGTCGAGCTTTCTCTCCGAAGACTGAATACCGAATACATTGATATAATGTACATTCACTGGCCTGTGCCGGGGGTGGAGAACGCAGTTGTGACCGAGGCCCTGGAAAAGCTCAGGGAGCAGGGAAAAATAAGATACATCGGAGTAAGCAATTTTTCCTGTGCCGAACTGGAGGATGCATACCGGGGCGGCAATGTGGATTATTGTCAGGTGGGATACAATTTTCTCTGGAGAAGGTGCGAGGAGGATATTGTACCCCTGTGCCTGAAGCACGGAACCGAGCTTGTTGCCTACAGTTTTTTTGCCCAGGGGCTTCTTACCGGGAGCAGGTTAGGGGAAAATGACTTCCGGAGCAGGCTTGTGTTCTGCCGGGAAAAGGAAAAAGCTTTTTATACAGGGATAATCCGGGAATTGGAACTGCTGGCGGAAGAAAACGGAGTTTCTGTTCGGGAGCTGCTTCTTGCATGGGGTCGGAGCCGGGAAATCTTTTCGTCGATCCTGGTGGGGTGCAGAAACAGAAAACAGCTGGAAGAGAACTGTACCGCCCTGTCTGCAGGGATTTCCCGGGAGCTGACGGAAAAGGCAGATGCACTTTCCCGCCGGGCCATGGATCTGGGAAGGGAATACGGAAATATTTTCAATCACAGGACAGAAGTGTTCAAAAAGTGAACAAATTACCCTTTAATGTTGTGAACAGAAACCTGAAAGCAAGATGTTCAGTTCCTGAACATTAGAACAGATATAATCAGGTTCTGTCTTAAGCAGAGTTTCCTCAGTCTGCCAGCCATAGGTTACCGCAACGGTGCGGACGCCCGCTTTTTTCCCTTCGGTTATGTCTCCCATGGTGTCTCCTATCATGTAGGTATCTTCCGGGAGAACGGAAAACATTTCCATCATGCACTTTATCTTTTCCGATTTGCAGCCGGGGGTATCGTAGCCTACGATAAAATCGGCCTTTACGGTTCCTTCGTCTTCAAGCTTCTTTCTTACGGTTTCGGAATGGTTGCCCGTATTTACAGCCAGAAAATCACCTCTTTCCTTTATCATGGAGAAAATTTCGGGAATTCCGGCAAAAACAGGAGTTGTATTTACCTTTTCCCTGACACTTTCCAGAAATTCATGCTGATAGTTGGCAAATTGTCCTTCTTTCATTCCTATCAGCTCGAAAGCCTTGTCAAACATTACGCTTGGCATGCTTCCTATCATTTCACCGGTGATACGTCCGGGCAGATTGTATTTTTCGGCCATTAGATTCAAAATGGTGATGTTGCAGCAGAGGGAGTCGACTATAACGCCGTCATAGTCAAAAATAAACAATTTTTTTTTCATATAATAACCGCTTATATTGAAATTTCTTTTTTGAAAATATAACATTGAGTACATAATTTATCAATAATTACGGGGGTACAAATGGAGACAAGGATTGTTGATTTCAGCGAGACCTCTCTGCATTCCATCTACGGTGAAAACTGTTTCAGCGATGCAAACATGAGGGAGCTTCTTCCGAAATCTGTTTATAAGGAGCTCAAGGAAATCCAGAAAGGAAACAAGACCCTTACTCCGGAAATTGCCGAAGCGGTGGCCAGTGCCATGAAAACCTGGGCCGTTTCCAAAGGGGCAACCCACTTTACCCACTGGTTTCAGCCTCTCAACGACCTGACAGCCGAAAAGCACGATTCTTTCATTACACCTACCGAGGACGGAAAGGTAATTCTTGAATTTTCGGGCAAGGAGCTTCTCAAGGGAGAATCGGATGCTTCCTCCTTTCCGAGCGGCGGTCTCCGTTCCACATTCGAGGCCAGGGGCTACACTGCCTGGGATACCACATCGCCCGCTTTTCTCATGCCTGACAATTCGGGTGTAACCCTTAACATACCTACAGCATTTTTCTCTTATACCGGGGATTCTCTGGACAAGAAGGGACCTCTGCTCAAATCCATGGATGTCCTGGACAAGGCCAGCATCAGGCTGCTCAGGGCCATCGGAAACAAGACCGCAAGGAAGGTTTTTGCAAACGTGGGTGCCGAGCAGGAATATTTCCTGGTTGACAAGAACTATTACGATACAAGATCAGACCTGGTGCTCTGCAAGAAGACTCTTTTCGGTTCCATGCCGGGAAAAGGGCAGGAGCTCAACAGCCATTATTACGGAAACATAAGGCTCCGTGTGGCAGATTTCATGAGAGAGCTTAACTGCGAGCTCTGGAAAATGGGTATTCCGGCCAAGACCCAGCACAACGAGGCGGCACCTAATCAGTTTGAGCTGGCTCCTGTCTACTCTACCGTGAATGTGGCTACAGATCAGAATCAGCTTACAATGCTCATCCTCCGCAAGGTGGCCAAGAGACACGGACTGGCGGTTCTTCTGAACGAAAAGCCATTCAAGGGGGTCAACGGTTCCGGAAAGCACAACAACTGGTCTCTCTGTACCGACGAAGGGGTAAACCTGCTGGATCCGGGAGACGATCCGAAATCCAATACACAGTTCCTCCTGTTCCTTTCCGCAATTCTCAAAGGGTGCGACAAGTATGCCAGACTTATAAGGTTTTCCGCCAGCAATGCGGGAAATGACTACAGACTCGGTGCCGCAGAGGCTCCTCCTGCCATCATTTCCGTTTTCCTGGGAGACGAACTGGAGGAAATCCTTGACAAGCTTGCAAAACACGAAGATATAACCTCTGCCAAGATCGGCAAGATCCAGTTCGGTGTCAATTCCCTGCCGGCCGTACCTAAGGACTCCACTGACCGGAACAGAACC
>JAZNLX010000108.1:0-3509 GCA_045579325.1 Spirochaetia bacterium | reverse complement strand
TTGAAAGGCAGAGTTGTCTTCCTAAGACCGCTTGGCCTCCGACTTAACAAGGAAATAAAGATCTTCGGAGAAAGCCACATCGAAGAGACAGCAAAGAAATACGGAATCGAAGTTACAGACAAGCTTCCTATGGCTCCGGTAATTGCTACTGCATGTGACAGAGGTATGGCAGAATTCCTGGAAGGAAGATTCCTCCCAGACCATATCAAGATGCTTGAAGAGCTTATCAAATAAGCTTTTTTCTAAAGACTGCGCCACTGTTTCCAATATCCGGGGAGCTGTTTCTCCGCTTCGGAGCATTGTGCGCAGTATTTCATTTCTCTTCTCATCAGAATACCTGTCAAGGATTTCGGAACTTTTTTCCTTGCCGGCATACTTCAGCACCACGGCAGTCACCAGGTCAGATTCCTTTTCCAGAACGGAAAAAAGCTTTTCCGTATCTGTTTCCGCCACAAACCCCAGAGGATTGCACCCATCCACACAGGGGGCATTTTTCAGCACTGTGCGCCAGTCGTTTTTTTCCTGCCGTCCAAGATATGATTTCAGTTCCCGCAGCAGAGAGAGCAGGGTACAGGGTTTTCTTACCTGCATAAGCTTTTCCGTTTCCTCTTTGCCCAGATGAGAAGCAATTTTCCTGCAGTTATCCTCTCCCAGAAGAAAAAGAAGTCCTGCCGCCTTTTCCGCATTATCCATAATCATAATATATTACACCCTTTCCTGCCCGTCCACCGGTTTTATAAAAAAGAGGATTGCTGCCAGAGAGAGGGCTCCCGTAACAGCCGGCACAGCCCAGAAAAGATTATAGGAGCTGCCCATGGAATCGAAAACCAGACCACCCAGCATATATCCCAGCAGGGATGCGGGGGCAGAAACGGCCAGGGAATAGAACTGATGAAAAGCGGCCCTGTTTTCCGGCCGGCTGAAGGAATCCAGATAAATGTAGGTACAGGCCAGGAAAAAGGCAGAAACCGGACCGTGGCACAGTATTCCGATAATAACCGGGCTTCCCCCGGGGGCAGATATGAAAAGCATATACTTGAGCACCGAGAAAAAAGCACCGGCCGCCATTATCCGTCCTATGCCGAAACGGTCCAGCAGGAAACGGAGGGCAAACATGGCCACCACCTCCGTTATCATTCCCAGGGAAATGATAAGTGCTATATTCCCCTCTGCTGTGCCGGTATCCTTCAGAAAGGGAGAAATCCCCATGAAGTAATAATGATCCTGCATGGTCATGACTATACAGATTAGAATAAATGTCCCGAAACGGAGCCTGGTACGGCGGTTCATCTCTCTGAGAGCCCTGAAAAAACCGCTTCCCCCAGCTCTTCCCCTTTCGCTTCTGTCCTGTCTGAAATGCCTCTGCCCGAAAAGGAGAAGCATGCTGCTTGCAAGGGCTGCCGTACCGGCTATGTAGAAAAGTCCGCCGAAGGTTCTCCCGAAGGGAAGCGCCAGGGAGGTGTTCATCCATATACAGGAAAAAATAACCGCCGCCCCTATCCAGCCTATGGTTCCCCACACCCGGAAGGCTCCGTAACTGTTCTTGCCGCTTCCGTCCAGGTTCCTGAAGGTAATGGCATTAAGCAGGGGCAGATCGGGCTTATGGAATATGTTGAAAAGGAAAAAAAGGATAAATACCGGGGTAAAGGCTCTGAATGAAGGAACCAGGAAAAGAAGCAGCGATGCCGCAAGCTGGTTCATTACCAGAAGCTTTTCTACCCTGATTACCCGGTCGGCAAGAAAGATCAGCACGGCAGGAGCCAGGAATGCAGCCACTGTTTCGGTGGTCAGGACAAGTCCGGTCCTTATGCCGTCGAATCCCAGATAATCCCTGCAGTAAAGACTTGTAAGGGGCAGGATTGTCCCCTTTACCACAAATTCGAGAAAAAATAAGGCAGCAAGGATTCCTGCGGCTCTGTTCTTCATTTCTATTCCCTGAACTTGTCCGGCAGATGAAGGATTTCCCTTGGCTTGCTGCCGTTGGCAGGGCCTATGATTCCGCGGGCTTCCATTTCCTCTATAAGGCGTGCCGCCCTGTTATAGCCGATGGAAAGACGGCGCTGAAGGTAGGATGCAGATGCTTTTCCCGTGGAAGCCACCACAGAAAGGGCCTTGTCAAAAAGGGTATCTCCCTCCACTCCGCCGGAAACTGCATCGCTGTCTCCGAAGTCATCATCATCCATGAAAATCTCGTCATCGATATAGTCAGGTTCTCCCATTTTACGGACTTCCGCAACCAGTCTTTCCACCTCGTCGTCGGACAGGAATGCACTCTGGATTCTGGTAAGGTTAGGATCCCAGGAGGATTTGAAAAGCATGTCTCCCTTGCCCAGAAGCATTTCTGCACCTCCGCCGTCCAGAATGACCCTGGAGTCGGTATAGCTGGCAACCATGAATGCAATTCTTGAAGGGATATTGGCCTTGATGACACCGGTAATAACGTCCACGGACGGACGCTGGGTGGCAAGCACCAGATGGATTCCCACGGCTCTGGCCTTGGCTGTAAGGCGTGAAACTGCCGGCTCCAGCTCCTTGCTGGAAGTGAGCATAAGATCGGCAAACTCGTCGATTACCACCAGGATATACGGAAGTGCCTCAAGGGCTATACGGTTAGCCTTGATCTTCTTGTTGAAGGCCTCGATATTACGCACATCTATTGTTTCCAGGAGGGAATAGCGCCTCTCCATTTCGGCAATGCAGTAATTGAGTGCCTGAAGCGCTTTCTTCGGGTCTGTGATGACAGGAGTCAGCAGATGTGGAACTCCGTTGTATATCTTGAGCTCCACCACCTTAGGATCGATAAGGATCATCTTGACATCCTCAGGATGCTTCTTGTACAGAATGGTGGAAATAAGGGCATTTACACAGACCGATTTTCCGGAACCTGTGGCACCGGCAATCAGAAGATGAGGTGTCCTGGCCAGGTCTATGACCTGTGCATCCCCTTCTATGTCTCTTCCCAGGATAAACGGTATGGCAGCCTTGTCCATATCTGCATTCTTCTTGGTAATAAGCTCCTTGAATCCCACTATGCTCCGCTTCAGATTCGGAATCTCCACTCCTACGGCCCTCTTTCCCGGAATCGGTGCCACAATACGGACACTTCTGGCAGCCAGATTAAGGGCGATATTGTCGGCCAGCCCGGCAATCTTGGAAACATTGACTCCCGAAGCGGGGAGAATCTCAAACATGGTGATGACAGGCCCCTTCTTGATGCCTGTGATTCTGGCCTCTATCTTGAATTCCCGAAGGGTAGCCAGAAGAATTTCGGCATCCTCCCTGGTTTCGTCGGTAACGGCAAAGGACTGTTCGTCGTTTCTGTCCTCAAGTACGCTGTCCACAGGAATCTCGTACTTGAATCTCCTTGGTCTGTGGACTACGGGAACAGGCTTGATTTCAGGCTCTGCGGGGGTATCTTCCGGCAGTGAAATTTCGGCTTCGGACTCATCATCGGAAGGCTGAGAGGAGAATGTTACCGCAATAGGCTCTTCCTCCGGCAGTTCCTCTTC
>JAZNLX010000107.1:0-1536 GCA_045579325.1 Spirochaetia bacterium | reverse complement strand
TGCAGCAATTGCCTCATCAAGACTCTCCACATACTGTCCGTTAAGCAGCATAGGAGCAGGTGATGTGTCGTGACATGAGAACATGAGACACATTGTACACAGCAGGGCTGTGAGAGTAATGATTTTTTTCATAGTCAACCTTCCTTTTAATTAAATTTTGCAGGATTTTACCACGGGGGGGGGGAGCTGTCAAGCATAAAGTCTGGTAAATAATTATCACTTAAGTAGTACTTAAAAAAAATCCCCGCCGGTCGGGCGGGGTAATATTGAAATCTATCCGGGTTACCAGATCAGTGTGGCAAAGTAGTCGTCCAGGGTTTCTGCACGGCGAATCTGCTTTACTGAACCGTCTTCCTTCAGCAGCAGCTCTGCGGAACGGAGCTTTCCGTTGTAGTTGAAGCCCATTGCAAACCCGTGGGCACCGGTTTCGTGGATAACGACTGTATCTCCGATCTTTATTTCAGGCATCTTCCTGTCGATGGCAAACTTATCGTTGTTCTCGCAGAGGGAACCGGTGATATCGTAGGTAAATTCCTCTTTTCCGTCAGGATTGTCCATGTTTGTGATATGATGGTATGCACCGTAAAGGGCCGGTCTCATGAGGTTGGCCATGCAGGCATCAAGCCCGATATAGCTCTTGTAGGTGTTCTTTGTATGGATGGCTGTGGTCACAAGATATCCGTAAGGGCCCGTAACCATGCGTCCGCATTCCATAACCACCTTCAGCGGAGCAAGTCCTGCAGCTGTAATGTATTTTTCGTATTCCCTGCGGATTCCTTCCGAAACATATTCCAGGTCCACAGCCTTCTGTTCCGGCTTGTACGGAATTCCGATTCCGCCTCCCAGGTTCACGAACTCGAAGCTGATTCCCACTTCCTTGGAGATTTCCGCCACAAGCTCGAAAAGGAGCTTTGCAGTTTCAATGAAGTAATCGGGATTGAGCTCGTTGGATGCAACCATGGTATGGAGACCGAAGCGTTTTGCCCCTTTTTCCTTCATGATTCTGTATGCATCGAAGAGCTGGGCTCTTGTAAGGCCGTATTTTGCCTCTTCCGGCTTTCCGATAAGGGCATTTCCCCCCTTGAGAGGACCAGGATTGTATCTGAAGCAGGCAAGCTCCGGAATGCCGGCATGCTCTTCCAGGAAGTCGATGTGTGTTATCTCGTCCAGATTGATTACCGCTCCCAGCTCAAAAGCCTTCTGGTACTCGGCAGCCGGGGTGTCGTTGGAGGTGAACATGATGTCGTTCCCTTTCAGCCCCACTCTCTCGGACATGACCAGCTCTGCCATAGATGAGCAGTCGGCTCCCATACCCTCTTCCTTGAGAATCTGCAGGATGGAAGGATTAGGAAGAGCCTTTACGGCGAAATAGTTCTTGAATCCCCCCGGAACCCATGAAAAAGCCTTGTAGAAACGGCGTGCATTTTCTCTTATAGCCTTTTCGTCATAGATATGAAACGGAGTAGGATACTCCGCAATGATTTTCTTGATCTGTTCATTTGTAAATGGTATTTTATTCAACATAACTACTTATAT
>JAZNLX010000106.1:0-5334 GCA_045579325.1 Spirochaetia bacterium | reverse complement strand
AACTTATCATTCATCTGCTTTCACGCACAATGAAGCCTGATTTTGACGAGGCCCTGAAAGAGGTTCTTGAAAACCAGGTGGAGGGAGCCTATGCATTGGTTATGATGCATGAACAGGATCTCTATGCAATGAGGGACCCTAACGGTATCAGACCTCTCTGGATGGGAAAGAAGGACGATATGGTTGTCTTTGCTTCCGAAACATGTGCCCTCGACATCCTGCAGATTACAGATGTAAAGGAAGTGGAGCCGGGAGAAATCGTAAAGGTTCATAACGGAGAAGTATCATCTTTCTTTATCAAGCCCGGTAAGAAAAATGCCTGTATCTTTGAGCTTATCTACTTTGCCCGTCCTGATTCCAGAGTGTTCGGTAAATCGGTATACATGATGAGAAAAGCCATGGGAAGAGCTCTGGCGGAAGAGGAAAACGTGGAAGGCGATGTGGTAATCTCCGTACCGGATTCAGGTAACTATGCAGCCCTCGGTTATGCTGAGAGATCGGGACTTCCGTTTGAGTACGGACTTTCCAGAAACCACTATGCCGGAAGATCATTCATCATGCCATCCCAGAGCCAGAGAGAGTTCATGGTAAGAATGAAGCTCAATCCTATCAAGGAAGTGGTGGCCGGCAAGAGAATCATAATGGTTGATGATTCCCTGGTAAGGGGAACCACCAGCAAGCTTATTATCAAAATGCTCCGTGAGGCAGGTGCCAAGGAAATCCATCTGAGGCTCTCATCTCCGGAAGTTAAATGGCCATGCTATTTCGGTATAGACATAACAACCCGCGAAGAGCTTATTTCCAACAGGCTCACTCCGGAAGGTCTTGCAGAATACACAGGCGCCGATACAGTAAAATTTCTCTCACTTGAGAGTCTGAAGAAATGTGTTACGGAAGGGGAAGACTTCTGTTGTGCATGTTTCTCCGGAGAGTATCCAGTAAAAGTTGAAGGAGTCTAAAATGGCAGTAGTAAAATCTTATGAAGAAGCCGGTGTAAGCATTGAAAAAGGGGATAAGTTTGCAAGCTTTATCGGTGCAATGAAATCCAAGGCTGTATCCAAAAGCATCGGAGGATTTGCCGGCGGACTTCCTATCGATATCACAAAATATAAGAATCCGGTTATGCTTTCCACCACAGACGGTGTCGGAACAAAGCTTATCATCGCCCAGGAGCTGGGAATCTATGACACAGTGGGAATCGACCTGGTTGCCATGTCCGTAAACGACCTTATCGTATGCGGTGCGGCACCTATGACATTCCTTGACTATATTGCCTGCGGAAAGATCAACGAGGATATGCTCCACGAGATCATCAAGGGTGTAATCAAAGGCTGCGAACAGGCAGAATGTACCCTTTCCGGCGGTGAGACTGCAGAAATGCCTGACGTTTATTCCGAAGGGGACTTTGACCTGGCCGGTTTTGCAGTAGGTATCGTAGACAAGGACAAGATGCTTCCGAGAAAGAAGAATATCAAGAAAGGGGACATCATCCTCGGACTTCCTTCTGCCGGTATCCACTCCAACGGTCTTTCATTGGCAAGAAAGGTAATCGATAAGTCAGACAAGGAAGGAAGAAAAGAACTTCTCAGACCTACAAAGATCTATGTTAAGGAGCTGAAGAAGCTTATTGCCAAGGATAACATCGAGGCTGCAGCCCATATTACCGGAGGCGGTCTTACAGGAAACCTTATCCGTACACTTCCTAAGACAGTAAAGCCTGTATTCGATACAACAGCATGGGAAGTTCCTGAAATCTTCAAGAAGATCCAGAAGGACGGAGGAATCGATCCGGTTGAAATGGAAAGAGTATTCAACATGGGTATCGGTATTGCAATGGTTGTAAAGAAAGAGAATGCTGCCGACGTTATCAGCACTGCAAAGAGAAGCAGGATTGCAATCAAGGTTATCGGAGAAATCGTAAATGGCTGATTTTGCTGTTCTGGTATCGGGAAACGGTTCCAATTTTCAGGCTATTGCCGAAAAGCTGGCAGATTCGGGTCATAATCTCAGATGCATGATCTGCGACAGGAAGGATGCCTATGCCTTTGAAAGGGCAAGAAAGCTCGGCATAAAGACATATTACGTTTCCTATTACAAAAGGGACAGGGAAGAGGCAGAAAAGGATATATGCTCCATTCTGGAGGCTGAAAATATCCAGCTGGTAGTTCTTGCCGGATTCATGAGGCTGCTTACACCGTATCTGGTGGACAGGTTCAGGAACAGGATAATGAATATCCATCCGGCACTGCTGCCGAAGCATCCGGGAACACACGGTATTCCCGACAGCTACAATTCAGAGGACAGGGAGCTGGGTATTACAATCCATTACGTGGATTACGGTATGGATACCGGACCTGTGATTGTCCAGAAATCCTTTGAGCGTGATTTTACAGAATCTATCGAAGAAATCGAAGAAAAAATTCATAAATTAGAACATATTCATTATCCGGAAACTATAAAAAAGGTTCTGGATGAGCTGGATTCCCAGCATCAGAGGGGGTAATTTTGAAAGTTTTGGTTCTTGGCTCAGGTGCAAGAGAGCATGCTATAGCTTGGAAATTTTCCAAAAGTAAAATTCTTTCAGGGCTCTATGTGGCGCCGGGAAATGCCGGAACAGAAGAGATTGCCGAAAATCTCTATGATGTGGATCCCTGCAACAGTGCCAGTGTAATCAATGCCTGCAGAAAGTACGGTATTGACTTTGTATTTGTAGGTCCTGAAGCGCCTCTGGCTGCCGGAGTGGTGGACGATCTGGAAGCGGAAGGAATCTATGCTTTCGGTCCGTCAAAATATGCGGCACAGCTTGAATCAAGCAAGCTTTTCTCCAAGGCATTCATGAAAAGACACAATATTCCTACAGCTTATTCCGAGGAATTTGACAATATCAAGGCTTTTGAGAAGGCAATCGGCAAGACTACCGGAAAGGTGGTTATCAAGAAGAACGGACTTGCTGCCGGAAAAGGAGTTCTGGAATCTGATAACAAGGAAGAGCTTCTGGAATTCGGAAGAAGCGTTCTCAAGGACGATACACTCCTGGTGGAGGAATTTCTTACAGGATGGGAAACATCCGTATTTGTTCTCTCCGACGGAAAGGATTATGCCATTCTTCCCCCATGTGCCGACTTCAAGAAAGCATATGACGGAGACAAGGGACTCAATACAGGCGGTATGGGTTCAATCTGCCCTGTTCCTACAGTATCCAAGAAGCTGGTGGAGCAGATCAGGAAAGAGGTTATCGAGCCTACATTCGAGGGTATCAAAAAAGATGGCTTCACATACAAGGGGCTTCTCTACTTCGGTATCATGGTTACAGAAAAGGGACCTATGCTTCTGGAATACAATGCCAGATTCGGAGATCCTGAGACACAGGCTCTTCTCCCGCTTATCGAATCAGACTTCGGAAGCCTTTTCGATGCAGTAAGAAAGCAGGAGCTCAGCACATTCCCACTGGAGGTATCCAACAAATGCTCCCTCTGCGTCGTAGTAGCTGCGGGCGGTTATCCGGGAGAATACAAGAAGGGAAATGTGGTTCACTATATGCCTAGGTTCAGGGATGAATTCGTGGTTATTTTCCATGCATCCACAAAGCTGGATATCGAGAACAACATTGTAACCAACGGCGGAAGATGTTTCTCTGTTGTAGGTCTGGGAGATGATTTTACAGAAGCCAGCAGAAATGCCTATATCGGTACAAACGAGGTTTATTTCAAGGACTGCTTCTACAGAAGCGATATCGGAAAGAAATTTTTTGAGGAATAAAAAATGAAGGATATACTTTTTATAATCGGTTCTGAGTCTGACAAGGCTGCTGTGGAACCGGGAATGAATCTTATTGCAGAAAAGAACATGACAGGAGACCTGGTGGTTTATTCTGCCCACAGACATCTTCCTGAGCTTACAGAGTTCCTTAAGAACCATGAGGATGAATATAAGATCATCATTACAGCAGCGGGACTTTCAGCTGCTCTTCCGGGAGTGGTTGCAGCCCTTTCAAAGAAGCCTGTAATCGGTATTCCTCTGGTGGCAGGTTCCCTCAGCGGTATCGATGCACTCCTTTCAATTCTCCAGCTGCCAAAGGGAATTCCTGTGGCAACCATGGGAATCGGCAAGCAGGGTGTGCTTAATGCTGTTCACCTTGCAGAGCGCATTATCAGGAATTTTGCCTGATTACTTCATACATCAGTATTCCGGCTGCAACAGAGACATTGAAGGAATCCACATGTCCCTGAGCCGGGATTGATATTACCCCGTCACTTTTTTCAATAAGGATATTTGAAACTCCGGCCCCTTCGCTGCCCATGATTATGGCAGTTTTTCCCTTGAGCTTAAGGTTGTAGCACGGTGTGTCATCCATGTCTGCGGCATATACCCAATAGCCTGCTTCCTTAAGCATATCCACCGATCTGGAAAGGTTTTCCACAGCAACACTTACAAATTCCCTTGCCCCCGCAGAGGTCTTGCCTATGATTTCGCTGTCCTTGGCAGAGCGCCTGGAAGGAATGATTACAAGATCGACTCCGAACTGGTCTGCGGAACGGAGTATGGCACCGTAGTTGTGCGGATCCGTGATTCCGTCAAGAAGGAGAACCAGGGATTTTTCCTTGTTCAGTGATTTTAGAAATGTCTTGAGGGTGGTGTTTCTGGAATCGGTATCGCGGGCTTCCACCGCCAGCATGATTCCCCTGTGATCGTCTGTTCCCGAAAGCTTTCTGATTTCCTCATCCGAGGTCTTAACACACCTGATACCGGCCCGGGAGGCCTCTTTTTCTATCTTCTGGTGTCTGCTTCCGGATTTTGATACGTAAAGCCTGCCCTTGCTGTTTCCGGCCCGGACAGCCTCTTCTATTGCGTGAAAACCGGTAATGTATTCCATTGTTTTCAGTCGGCGTTTTTAAGGTCGGTAATGATATCGGCCATCTTGCCTACAAATTCATCCCATTCTTCTTCCTTGAAGTTGATACCCTGTTTTCCCGGTTTCTCCACTCCGTTGTCATCATACCATCTTGTGACAGATATGTATTTTTTGCCTCTGAATTCCTGCATCTGGACCTTTATGTCTTTTCCGATACTAATCATCTTGTCTCCTATATATAATAATATCATATATATATAAAAAATAAAACTAAATTTTTTATTATTTAAATAAATATTGACTGATTAAAATTTTAGGTCTATTATTTTTTTTATCTTAAATCATACTTTTTCAGAGGAGAAAAGAGTGTATAATTTAGATGAATTTATGGCAGATTTGGAAAGAAAAAATCCTGCCCAGCCTGAATTTATCCAGGCAGCAAGAGAAGTAGTGGCTTCGGTTATCGATATTGTCAACAGTAC
>JAZNLX010000105.1:0-4531 GCA_045579325.1 Spirochaetia bacterium | reverse complement strand
ATGCCCTTTTTGTTAAAGAGGCGGTAAAGGAAGCTTCCCATCAGCTTTCCGATGCGGAAGAAAGGCTTGCATCCGAGCTTTCATGTGCAGCCGGAGATGCCTGGTCCAGACTTCAGGCCTCTGTTTCCTCATCCATTTCCGTAAAATGGAACGAAACCGAAAGAAAAACCGTTAACCAGCTCAGGAACATGGCCTTTGACCCGGACAGAAATATAAGAAGAAAAGCCTGGGAAGCGGAAATCGGAGCCTGGAAAGAAATGGAAATTCCCCTGGCCTATTCACTGAACGGAGTAAAGAAGACAGCGATAATACTGGATGAAAAAAGAAAATGGAAAAATCCGGTGGACAAGGCTCTGTTTCAGAACAGGATGTCTGCCAAAACCCTGGGTGCCATGATAGAGGTAATGGAAGAATCCCTTCCTTATTTCAGGGAATACCTTAAGAAAAAGGGAACTCTCCTGGGTATTGAAAAGCCAGCCTTCTATGATATCTTCGCCCCCATAACCAAAGACGGGTTTGAAGCCCGTACCTGGAGCTATGACGAAGCCAGGAAATTCATAACAGAAACCTTTTCCTCATTCTCTCCGGACATGGGTGAATTTGCCAAGAAGGCTTTTGACAGGAAATGGATTGACGAGGAGCCCAAAGGGAACAAGATCGGCGGTGCTTACTGTACCTCCTTTCCTACTGCAGGAGAATCCCGGGTAATGTGCAACTACAATCCTACCATGTCGGGAGTTTCCACTGTTGCCCATGAGCTGGGACATGCTTACCATTTCGATCTGCTGAAAGAGAAATCTGCCTTTGCAAGAGCTTATCCCATGACTCTGGCCGAAACCGCCTCCATTTTCGCGGAAACCCTTATCTTCAATACCGCCCTGGAAAAGGCAGAGGGTTTTGAAAAAAACTACATTACCGAACTGTTCCTCCAGGAAGTGACACAGGTAATAGTAGATATTCTTTCGAGATTCTATTTTGAAAAGGAAATATTTGAAAGGATAAAGAAGGAGGGATCTCTCTCTGCCGAGGAATTCTGCAGCATCATGCTGGATGCCCAGAAAAAGACCTACGGCGATGCTCTTGATCCGGAGCAGCTTCACCCTTACATGTGGGCTGTAAAGTGTCATTATTACAGTGCGGATCTGGGATTCTACAACTTTCCTTACGCCTTCGGTCAGCTTTTTTCCATCGGGCTCTACCGGAAGTATCTTGAAAACAGGGAAACCTTTCCGGAGCTTTACAGAAAGCTGCTCGGATGCACCGGAATCATGGATATCAAAGGGGTTGCAAAACAGGCGGGAATCGATATTGAAAGCAAGGAATTTTTCCGCAGCAGCATGAAATTCATCACAGATATGATCAGAGAGTTTTAGAAAGCCTCTTTAACCTTGCCATGTCCTCCATGGTAAAGCCTTCCCACTGCATCGGAAAAATGGAATTGTTGTGGCATACCGGTTCCGATTCCAGCGGGAAGATGCTTTTTTTCACACATTCGGCCCAGACCTCTGTCCCCGGCACAGTAGAAAATTCGGCAATGTTTCCTCTGAGCCCGAATTCTGCCAGATATCTTATTGAACGCTCCACCTCTTCGGCATACTGTCCGGGCAATCCTGCAAGAACATAGATTCCCAGGTTCTCCTTGGTAAATCCGCTTCTGAAGAGCATATCCACCTTTTCCCCGAAGGTTCCCAGATTCAGCTTGTTGTCATTCTTCTCATGAAATTCCGCATCGGAGCTTTCAAATCCTATCCTGATCTCACGGAAACCGCAGCGGTACATAAGTTCTGCTGTCTCAAAATCCAGCCGGTCCAGATGCAGCGCATTAGGCAGGTAGAAATTGAAGCCGATACCGGACTTTTCCACCATTTCAAGAAACGGAATAAAGATTTTTTCCTTATTTATAAGAATGGCGTCGTCATAGAAAGCAAAATTCCGGGTTCCGTATTGCCGGTGGATTCTCATAAGGTCGTCAAAGGCCTTTTCGGCACGTCCCGGTTCAAAGGAGCTTATACAGGCAGAGGCACAGTAATGGCAGGAATAGGGACATCCTCTGTTTATCCTGATTACCGCAGCATCCTCAAGGACAGGATGAAGCATCATGTTATCTGACCAGGGTCGGCTGCAGAGCGGAAGCCCTAAAGTTCCCAGAACAGCATTCAGACCGTTTTCTCCTTGAGCATCCCCTTTTATCACAAAATCGGGTGCAACGGCACTGCTGCAGTGCTCAGGCATGAGTGTGGCATAGATTCCCCCTACGGCAACCTTCACATCGGGCCATACCTGTCTGACCCTCTCCACAGCTTCCCTGACCCCCGGATACCAGTAAGTCATCCCCGAAGAAACCAGAACAATATCGGGCCGCCGCTCCAGGGTCCTTAATTTGTAATCAATGCTTTCCCCTGTTATTCCGTAACGGAAAAGATATTTGCCGTACCCTGAGAGAATTTCCGGTGTTTCGGCCCGCTGTCTGAAGAATTTTCCGGTACCGTTTTCCTTCCGCCTGGGTTTGTTGAAACTCTTAAGGGTTTCTTCGTCCTTGTAATCAAGACAGTTGATGAGATTAATGTCGTACCCGTTTTCAATAAGAAATGCCCCGATTTTAAGCAGGGCATATGGTTTGAGAAATAAATCAAAGAGGGCAAAATCGTAAACCGGAGGTGCAATAAGCAGTGCTGACGGTTTACCCATTTTATTTACCGTTTATGCTTTCATTGAAAATAGCTGCAACCTCGGTCGGTGTTGATGCATTGAGAATCCTGTCCACAGTTTCCTTTTCGCGGAGAATGGTACTGAAGGATGCAAGCACCTGAATATGCGGAGCAGAAGTATCTTTCGGAGATGCAATCATTACAAAGACTCTGGAAGGTTTCCCGTCCATGGCTCCGAAATCCACACCTGTTTTCTTGACACCGATGGCGATACAGAGAGACTTGACTCCGGCTGTTCTGGCGTGAGGGAATGCAATACCGTTTTCCATTCCTGTTCCGAAAAGCTTTTCCCTGAGCATTATGTCGTTGTAAAGGAGTTTCCAGTCCTGTACCTGACCTGTATTGCACATTACCATTACCAGTTCCTTCAGGATATCTTCCTGAGTATCAGACTTGATACCGGTGATGATTGTCTTTTCTGAAATCTTGTTCTTGAGGATCGAAAGGTCAAAGGCAGATTCCTTGGCACATTCAACCATATCTTTCTTTACTTCCACAAAGGATGAACTGTTTCCCTGTCCGTCGGAATCGTTGAACCTGAGAAGCACCTCGTACATGGAAGTCTTTACAAAGCCCATGTTGAGAGCAGTGGTTTTGGCGGTGATGGTTCTTCCCTGCTGGATAATGGTGATTACAGTCTTGTTGATTCTGGCCTGTGAAACACCTGCATCACTGTCTACAGTGAACACGAAGAATCCCTCTTTCCTGAGATCCTTGAGATACATGTATGCTACCAGATCGGCAATTTCTTCGGACTTGAACTCCCATACGGAGGAAACTGTTGCTTCTGCCTTGATTTCCTTATTGGTTCCTTTCTTCGGCGAATTGATAACCGCACTGAGGGCAGGCGGAGCAAAGATGGTTGTGATAAGGGTCATCATGATGACTACACCGAAAAGCTGTTCGTCAAGGATACCCGATGTAATACCGATACCGGCGATGATAAGAGCTACCTCACCGCGGGGAACCATTCCGCAACCGATACGGAGAGCGCCTCTGATGTTGAAGCCGAGGAAGAGAGCCGGAAGTCCGCATCCCACAACCTTGGAGAAAATACATGCAAGAGTGTAGATTGCTCCGAAGATAAGGATATCCTTATCCATCAGCTTGGAAACATTTACCATCATACCCATTACACAGAAGAAAAGAGGAACAAAAAATTCGGTAACAGCTTCCAGCTTTTCCCTGATGATAGGGGCAATATCTGTACTGGAGAGTGAAAGACCGGTGATATAGGCACCGATAATCATTGCCAGACCCTGTTTTTCAAATGCACCGGCCAGCAGAAGCGCAAGACCCAGAGCACAGATCGAGAAATCGTATGAGTTATGGAAAAGTTTGAGGAAACGGGCAATCTGCTTGGAGAATGCAAGGGCAACCGCCGAGAATCCCAGCCAGATTCCGAAAGCTCTTCCTGCAATGCTGTAGATTGAAGCGGCATCGATGGCTGTATCGTTCTTTCCGTTTACTACAGCTACCACACCCATTACCACGGCCAGGAGAACGATACCCAGAACGTCGTCGAATACCGCAGCAGCCAGGGTGGTTACTCCTTCCGGAGAATCCATTTTTTTCTTATCTGAAAGAATACGGGCTGTAATACCTACCGATGTGGCTGTGGACATGATACCAAAGAACATACATCTTGGATCCATAATACCTGTATCAAGAATAATCATACAGGTTCCGGCACCGAAAAGGTATGCGAAAACTACTCCAAAAATACCGATTATACCGCCGGCAAGGGAATATCGGAGAAAAAGACCGAGGTCTGTTTCGAGTCCTGAATTGAAAAGCAGTATGATTGGTGCCACCATGGCAAA
>JAZNLX010000104.1:0-2233 GCA_045579325.1 Spirochaetia bacterium | reverse complement strand
TGCTTCAACACCTTTCATTCCTTTATCAAGAATGTGATTGTTTGCATGACAAAAAGCATTAAACCCAATATCAAGCATTTCATCTCCAAGTTGTGTAGGAGAATTGAAACAAGGATATGTAGAGGGTTCGAATACATCGTTACAGATAGGTGTTTCCTGATTTAGAATATTAAGATCTCCACAGATTAAAGATCTTATGTTTTCATAGGCATACTCAAAATCATATGTTCCGTCTTCAGAACGCTTATGTGCTTGATTATAGATAGAAGAATGTATAAGGTTATCACCTGCAGCAGTAACTCTTACTGTAACGGGTTCGGGTATAGGTTCAGTTGTAATAACAGGTTCTGTTGTCGTAACAACAGTAGTTGTTGTAATCTCACCGCCAGCAGTGCTTTGAATTTCTTTTGCACATCCCGAAAAAAGTAAAGTCAATTTTTATTACCGTATATGCAGACAGCAAATTCACCCTGGATCTTATCCCGGCTCTGCAGGTCTGCAAGCACCTCGGAAGCTGTTCCGCAGATAAATTCCTCATGAAGCTTTGTCATCTCGCGTCCTGCAACCACCTGTCTTTCCGGATCCACCGATGCAATATCGGTCATGGCCTTTACTATCCTGTAAGGAGACTCATATATAATGAAGCTTTCTTCTTTTTCCATAAGTTCCTTTATACGGGAAAGCCTTCTTCCCGGCTTGGGAGAAAGAAATCCTTCGAAGGTAATTCCACGCCCCTGTACCCCGCTTACGCTGATCAGTGCAGAAAGGGCAGATGCCCCCGGAATCGGAGTTATCCTGTACCCATCCTCCCTTACAGCCCTTACCAGGGAGCTTCCCGGATCGCTTATACCCGGTGTTCCGGCATCACTCACATAGGCCACCTTCTTTCCTTGGGAAAGGAGATTGAGAATCTTGCTTATACCCGGCTTTTCATCCGCGGCATAATAGCTCAGAAGAGGCTTGCGTATTTCAAGCTTGTTGAGAAGATGAAGTGTATGACGGGTATCCTCGCAGGCAATGGCATCCACGTTCCGCAGTGTCTCAATGGCCCGGAGAGTTATATCATCGAGATTTCCGATGGGGGTAGCAACAATAAAAAGCTCACTCATATATTTATGATACTTCAAAAATTTCCCTTTAACAAGTGAGAGATTGGTGATAAGCTTGATATATGAAGACAATTTACTGGTTTTCCGGTTCGGGAAATTCGCTTTATGCGGCAAGATTCATTGCAGAAAGACTGGGTGGAAAGGAAGAAGTTCGCTTGGTCAGGATCACCAGGGAGCTGACAGAATCCTCTCCCGTGGCAGAGGGAGAAGCCATAGGCTTCGTGTTTCCGTCATATTCTTTCCAGGCCCCTGACATGGTTACCGATTTCGTAAGAAATCTGCAGGTCAAAGGAAATCCGTACATCTTTGCGGTGGTGACCATGGGACGTCTTACCGCCGGCCTCGGGCAGATATTTGCCGGCGAATTCAAAAAGAAAAACCTGGTGCTTTCGTATTGCACCTACATAAAGATGCCTGCCAATGCGGTTTTTCTCTACGACCCTCAGAGCATGGAGAATCAGGCCGGCATAGATGAAGAACTGGAAAATGCCGTAATCGACATAAAAGGCAAAGACAGGTTCATAGACGGCGGCAGGATCACCGTTCCTGTTTCAAAGCTGGCCAAGAAGTTATTCAGCAGAATCCAGACCGAAAAGAAGGGAACCTTCAGGACATCGGACAGCTGTACCGGATGCGGCATCTGTAAATCGGTATGCCCTGAGAACAATATTCTGTTAAAAGATGGAAAACCGGCCTGGGGAAACCGCTGCCAGATGTGCATGGCCTGCATTCACTGGTGCCCGGAAAAGGCATCCCAGTGCGGAAACTCAGAAAACAGGAAACGGTATCATCATCCGGAAATCGGCCCGGAGGATATCAGTTCTTCCCATTAATATCGGGAACAACACTACCGCCCAAAATTTCCCGTACTTCCTTGAAAAAAACATTCTCGCAGTAATTCATAAACTCGTCATAGCTTTTATTCAGTCTATGATAAGTATTCTCAAGCATTGCATACTTATCTTCCTTGCATGTCTCTTCAGGTTCGGGAACAAAGAACATATATACATCGGTATTCAGAGCTATGGATATCTTTTCGAGTGTCCTGTCACTTATCCATGTTTTTCCGCATTCAATATTTGCAATATAGGTATTTGAAATATCTGCAAGCTCGGCAAGTTTTT
>JAZNLX010000103.1:0-1929 GCA_045579325.1 Spirochaetia bacterium | reverse complement strand
TGGCTACGATCCGACTTGGTCCAGGAGATCAAGTTCAGGCTTCATCTCTGTATGCACAAGCCAGTAAAGACGGTCTCTTATACCGGAGAAATCGTAGGAATCATTTTCCTCCACCTCGTCATCCATACCAAGAAGCTTGGCCCAGTTCATGTTCTCGCTTCTGTTTTCCTGAAGGTCCAGGAGGTAGGGATCGGAATAGAAGTTAAAGGAAATGTCGGACTTGAAGAATCCGAAATTGAATCCGGTATTGAATTCTAGACCGAATCTGAAAGGGAGTTCCGCTGTTCCCAGATAGGTACTGTTCCAGTAATCGCCGTGGCTTCCGTCTGCATATTCATAGAACGGTGTGAAATATCCCGATTGGTTGTATATGTTTCTGGTCCGTGCAAAACCAAGGTAGAAATCGGTATCGTCAAAGAAGCTTCCTGCTGCAAGCTCTCCCTGAAGAGCGGCATAGATACCCAGATTGTAATATGCATCCAGCATGAGCTTGACATAGGAGGTATCGTCAGGATTTTCCTTAAGAACATCTGTCCGCCTGAGATAAAGACCGTTCAGCTCCTTTTCGTAAAGTCTGTCCTCTGCATCCGAAGCGGCCAGGAAAGAGAGATTCTCCTCCTCCCCGGAAGGCTCACCGTAGAAATAGGTAGTAGTCTGGATAAAATGGCCTCTAGGCTCCTGATATCCGATGGATGGCCTGAACACAAGCCTGTCTCCCGGCTTGAAGAAGAACGGAAAATAGAACATTGGCACATTGCCCACATAGAGCACCGCATTGCGGACCCCCCATTCGCCGGGAGCCATAAGCCAGATTTTTTTGGCCTTGAGCCGGTAATAGGACTTATCAGGATCCTCCGCAGACGTGATTGTGGCATTTTCGATAACCGAAACATCCTTGCCCGATTTGAAGATCCGTTCTCCGGAATAGAAGAACTTTATCTCATTTTGGTTCATCTCGATATTCTTTTCAGAAATACCGTTGAAGAATACACCGCTCCAGTCGTCCAGATTGAAGGTAAGCTTGTCACCGAAATACTTTTCTTCCTTTTCCCCGGTTTTCATGGAATATATGACATTCCCTTCCGCTGTCATAAGCTGTTGCTTCCGGTTGTAGATAAGCTTGTCGGCCTGGATCCGGTGGGAAGTACGCCCTTCCTCCTCATTTACCTCCAGGATGATGTTGCCGCTTACGGAAATGTAATCCTCGCCGTTTTGTTCTATATTGAAATATCCGGTACGGTCTGCACTGCGAATGATGAAAGTATCTCCGTGCTTTTCGGTCCCTTCGGTTTCCTCCACCTCAAAATGCTTCAGAAGCCTGTTTCTGAGCACCTCCATGCTTCCGTTTTCCGGCAGTCCCGCGCTCCTGCACCATTCCACCAGTTCAGAATAGTTTGCAAGCCTGATATCCTTTTCCAGAGTCTTGTAATAAAGGGATTCCTCCTGACCGAAAAGGGAGGCTGCAGAGAGAAAAAGAAAAATCAGAACCGGCAACAGGAGTTTTCTGCTCATTGATTCAGGAACATCTCCTTAAGGAATTTTCCGGTATAGGAGGCCGGACATTCCGCTATTTCCTCAGGAGTTCCGCTTGCAACAAGATTTCCTCCGTCGGTTCCCCCTTCGGGGCCCAGATCTATGACATGATCCGCCATTTTTATAACATCCATGTTATGCTCGATTATCACCACGGAATTCCCCTTGGCCACCAGCTTCTCGATTACCTCCATGAGAACCTTGACATCTGCGGAATGAAGTCCCGTGGTAGGTTCATCCAATATATAAAGGGTCTTTCCGGTACTTACCTTGGAAAGCTCGAATGCCAGTTTGACCCGCTGGGCCTCTCCGCCGGAGAGGGTAAGAGCCGACTGCCCCAGCTTTATGTAACCGAGTCCCACATCCTTAAGTGCTCCCAGCTTGCGGCTGATGGCG
>JAZNLX010000102.1:0-5369 GCA_045579325.1 Spirochaetia bacterium | reverse complement strand
TGTAACGGGAAATGAGCCTGATAAAATAACCCACCAGGAATGCGGAAACCAAGGTCCCCTCCCTTACACCGGTAACGTTTCCCAGAACACAGAGAGAACATACCAGAGCCATAAGCGATATGGAAATATCAAAGCATATCTTTACAGAACTGAACTGGAAACGGTATTCGTCGGCGATAACCCTGATAAGATTATCCCCCGGCAACAGCACTATACCGGCCTTCAGCTGCATGAATATACCGACAGCCAATACAAAACAGCCCAATACGGTTTCAAGAAACCTGAAAAAATAGTTTTCCGGAACACACATGGAAAAAAGCCACATCCCCAGATCTATGAAAATCCCGAAGATGACCAGCATGGGAAGCTGAAGCAGCTGAAAAAGGCGGAATCTCTTTTTAAGTATGGCAATCTGGGCTGCAAGCATCAGGAGATTTATGACAACTGTGGCAACACCGAAGCTCCAAGGCCAGAAAAATGTGGTGACATACGGAAGACTGGATATGGGAGAGGTACCCAACCCCGGTATACTTCCCATGGCAACTCCGAATCCGGCCAGAAGCAGACCTGTAAAATAAAGAACGGTTTTTTTCATCCAACTTCGAAATTATTTCAAAAGTCTAAGTATATCTGCGGCTGTATGCCTCAGATTCTGTTCGCTGAAATGCCGGCTGACCGAAAAATCCTGCGGAAGACGGTTAATAGGAAAAACAGCTGTTACCCCCATATTATAGACATCCGGGATCTCTGTGTCACGGACTCCGCCCACAATGGCAATAACTTTGCGCCCTTGAAGAGCAGCCCTGGCAGCGATTCCGGCAACCACTTTTCCGCCCAGACTCTGACCGTCCAGAAGTCCTTCTCCTGTAAAGATATAATCGGCATCCGATATTATCTTGTCAAAACCGACTATATCCAGCAGTATCTGTATTCCGGACCTGAGCTCCGAATCCAGAAAGGCAACCATTCCGGCACCCATGGCCCCGGCAGCACCGGAACCCGGGATTGCTCCGATATCTTTTCCTTTGATGGCAGAAACAATCCGGTCAAGGTGCACCAGATTCCGGTCCAGAAATTCCACGGTTTCGGAATCGGCCCCCTTCTGAGGTGCAAATATGTACGCCGCCCCCGTTTTTCCGTGCATGGGATTTTTGATATCACACATGGTGACTATTTCAACATTCCTTACGGCCGGATCAAGTCCGCTGTAATCAATTTTTGCTATATGGGAAAGAGTTCCTCCGGTTGGGATAAATGTATTTCCGTCTTTGTCATAAAACAGGATTCCGAGAGCAGCAGCCATACCGCAGCCGCCGTCGTTTGTGGCAGATCCGCCAAGCCCTGCTATTATTTTTCTTACCCCTTTTCCGGCTGCATGGCGGATCAGCTGTCCCACACCGTAAGTAGTTGCAGCAGAAGGATTTTTTCTCCCTTCCACCAGAGGAAGCCCGGCACAGGCAGCCATTTCCACTACGGCTGTGATACCGTCCGACAGGATACCGTAGCTGCATTCCATATCCTCAAAAAACGGTCCCTTTACAGTTACGCTTTCCCTGTGTCCCCCCATAGCTTCAAGAAAGGCATCCACGGTTCCCTCTCCGCCGTCTGCCACGGGAACGGAAACAACTTCCGCACGAGGAAACTGCCGGAGGATTTCCTCCTTAAGCACGGAACAGATATGGGTGGAACTCAGGGTTCCCTTGAAGGAATCGGGAATAAGAACGAATTTCATATCTTCTTTCCTTTGACTATAACCGAAACTCCGTCTGGTATGACGGTAACGGTGTAATCCTCTTTGTTTACTGTCCGCACGGCAATATCCATAGCCTCCTCAATGGAACGGGCCGGTATCATATGCATACTGCGTACGGTTTCATCATCACAGAGTGATACATAAATTATAGTTGCCCTGAGCAGAACCCTGGCCAGTATCTGAGACTGCCACTGATCCGAAGCGGTTTTTTCGGGAGGACAGGCAGCAAATGTTTCCATGATATGCTCCAGGGACTTATCATTCCTGAATGTTTCGTAAAAAACCTTTCCGCCATGTCCGTCAGAGGCTGACGCCGCCATTATTATGACGCCCCCTTCCCGGACTGTAGCTTCTGCGGCGGTCATTCCCTTCACAGACTGGTATATGTTCTGATCCATGGGATATCCGCCATTTGTACTTATTACAATATCTGCAGGTACCGGCTCAACAACACATCTTTCTTCAAGAAATTCCCGGCCGGCCCTATGTGCGGATTCATAGTTTCCCGCCACTGCAAAAACAGGATTATGACCGGCATCTATGATTACGTTGACAATGAATGCCAGTTTTGCCCTGCCGGCGGCGTATACCATGTCCCGGTGTACGGGATTTCCCTCAATTATTCCGGTTCTGGCATACGGAGAAGCGATAAACGAGTAGTTGTGATTATAGACTACGGTTTCCCGACCTGAAATACCGGGGAGAACACTTTTCCTTCCGCCGGAAAAACCGGCAAAGAAATGGGGTTCTATAAAACCTTCCGATACAAGCAGATCCGCTTCTGCCGCAAGCCTGTTCAGAATAAACCGTCCTCCGGAAGGAAGTGTTCCCATAAAAACCAGATCTTCTTCCTTGTCGCAGTCATGGATTACGATTTTTTCGTTTTTGATTATTTCGGAACCGAATTTTTCTTCCAGCTCCTTTTTCTCGGTTGCCCGGTGAAGTCCGGTGGCAATGAGAATGGTTATATCTGCATCAGGACTCCCTTTCCTGATTTCTTCCAGCATAAGCGGCATGATTATACGACTGGGAACCGGTCTGGTATGATCGGAGGCAATAATCACGATTTTTTTCTTTCCTACGGAAAGCTGACGCAGGGAAGGAGAATCTATAGGATTTTCCAATGCTCTTCTGACCAATGTCAGACCGTCGCACTCCGGCACATAATTATTGAGACCTGATCTGAGAACCCCTGCAACGTGCTCTTCAGGCAAAGAAAAACAGATATTTTCCCTGCCGAACGGAATCTTAAAATCCAGCTTTTTCATTTTTATCTGCACCAACGGCTGATTGTCACAGCCAGAACCTTTATTGATTTTATATAATCTTCAATCGAAATATATTCATCTGCGATATGTGCCTGAGGAAGATTTCCAGGGCCGTACATAACAGTCGGAATCCCCCCCTGATTAGCCAAATGTCTTGCATCACAGCCGCTGCCGAAAACAAAGCATTCAGGCTCTGTATCAAGGACATCCCGGACAGAACCGGCAACCACATCCCTTATTTCGCCCCACTCCTCCGGAAGAAGATAGGCATCGTCATAGTGCTGGAACCTGACCGAAGGGGGATTTTCCCTGAGCCACGGATCATCGGTACCCAGAACGGCATCCCGTATCATGCCCATAACTTTCCTGAGCCCTTCACTGCCGCTGCCGAGATAGGGTGAAAAATATGCTACTCCGTTTATAACACATTCGGGTGCAGAGGCTGTGGCATAGGTTCCGCCGTGAAGTTTGCCCACGCAGAGGGACATGAGTGTCCGCTCCCGGTTTACCTCAGATTCCATTTTGATAAGATTGCAGACAACCAGGGCTCCTTTCTCATTGGCACTGACTCCGTAAAGCTTTCCGTCTTGCCATCTGGAACCGGCATGAGCCTCCTGCCCCTTAACCCTGACTTCCCAGTAAACACCTCCGCCGTTACCTACGGAAACACCCTTTGCGCCAGGCCCCGAAGCAGGCTCTGCAACTATGGCTGCATCTGCAGTGTATCCCTGCGCCACAACACCGAGAGCTCCCGAACCGGAATGCTCCTCGTTTACCACAGACTGGAGCATGAGATCTCCCGAAAGAGGTATACCGAGTTTCCGGACTGTTTCGGCAGCTGCCAGCATGGCGGCAATACCCCCTTTCATATCGGTAGAACCGCGGCCGTATATCTTTCCGTCTTCTATTTCGGCCCCGAAAGGAGATTTGGTCCACTTGCTTTCGTCCCCTACAGGAACTGTATCTATATGTCCGTTTATAATAAGAGATTTTCCTTTTCCGTTTCCTTTGAGCAGTCCCACCACATTAGGTCTGTCCTTATAGCTTTTGAGTCTGTCGTAGGGAGAAGCCATAAGCTGTTCGTAAGTAAAGAACCCGTCTGTCATCAGAGGCATATCCAGCCCTTCTTCCCCAATGGAGGGAAAATTTGCCGTTTCCGGATATTTTTCAAACATATCCTTCAGGTCCCCTTCGGTTACATCTACCTCAAAACCCAGATTCTCAAGTTTTTCAGCCACAAATTCCTGGGCTGCCTTTTCATATCCGGTTACACTGGGAATCCGGATCAGATCCCTGAGAAGCTCAATAAATCTATCTTTGTTGGAATCCACATATTCTGTAATCTTTTTTTCTGTATCTGTCATTTCGTGTCTCCTTCTTGGATTCTAATACAATTTACCAAACCGGTAAATCGGGATTAATACTTATTTTTGATCTATCCGAAATATTTTTTATAAAGGTATGTAACTGTTTCATTTATCGTGATACAATCGGAAACATGGACAAGAAGAAAGCAATTATAATCAACGGATTTACAAGAGAAGAAACCTTTGCCATAATGCGTGCCGTAAAAAGTGCCGTGGAGCATCCTGAGCAGATAGCTTTCTGTATGGGAAACGAGAACAACCGGGAATGGTGCGTAAAAGATCTTATCAACGAAGTTGTGGAAGAGCACGACAGAATGACCCGCAGGAGCTGATCTCATGACAGACTGGCTGGTAAAACGGTTCATAAAGGATACCGGAGACAGAGGCGCTTTCGGAAAACTTGCCGGAGCGGTGGGAATAGTCTACAACCTGATTCTCTTTGCAGGTAAGCTTCTGGCAGGAGTAATCACAGGCAGTATTGCCGTACTTGCCGATGCCGTAAACAACCTTTCCGATGCATCTGCAAATATTGTAAGTCTCATCGGGTTCAAGCTGGCCGCAAAGCCGCCGGACAAAAAACATCCATACGGATATGCCAGATACGAATACCTGGCCGGACTTACAGTTTCGGCTATGATCCTGGCTATCGGAATCTCATTGGGAAAAGAATCGGTATCAAAGCTTATTCACCCTGACAAAATTGATTTCAACTATCTTTCCGTGGGAATTCTTACAGCATCCATCGGAGTAAAGCTGTGGCTGAGCCATTTCAACGGAGTACTGGGAAAAAGAATCGATTCCGACACCCTCAAAGCTACTGCTGCCGACAGCAGGAATGACGTTATCAGCACCGCTGCCGTACTTCTCAGCATGATAATAGGACATAAAACCGGCTTCCTCTACATGGACGGAATTATGGGTATTGCAGTTGCGGCATTCATTATCTACAGCGGAATCGAGCTTATAAGGGAAACTCTTTCG
>JAZNLX010000101.1:0-3253 GCA_045579325.1 Spirochaetia bacterium | reverse complement strand
TTACACTTAATGTCAAGGACGGAATCATTCAGGAAGCACTGGTTGAGACAATCGGCTGTTCAGGTATGACACATTCAGCTGCAATGGCAAGTGAAATCCTTATAGGAAAGACACTGCTCGAAGCCCTGAATACAGACCTTGTATGCGATGCCATCAACACAGCCATGAGGGAGCTTTTCCTCCAGATAGTATACGGAAGATCTCAGTCTGCATTCTCTGAGGGAGGCCTGGTGGTAGGTGCATCTCTCGAAGACCTGGGAAAAGGACTCAGAAGCCAGGTGGGAACCATGTTTGCAACAGTGAAGACAGGACCTCGCTACCTTGAAATGGCAGAAGGTTATGTGGAAAAGGTTGCAGTGGACAAGGACGGAGCCATTATCGGATACAAATTCATCAACTTCGGAAAAATGATGGACTTTATCAAAAAGGGAGACAACCCTGCCGATGCAATGGAAAAAGCAAGGGGACAGTACGGAAGAACCACACCGGAACAGGGTGCTGTCAGACTTATCGATCCTAGAAAAGAGTGAGGCAGAGAAATGGCATTGTTTGAAAGCTACGAACGCAGGGAAGCTCAGATCCTTGCAGTTCTGAATAAATACGGAATCTCTTCCATCGAGGAGACAAAGAAAATCTGTGAAGAAAAAGGGCTTGATATCGCCAAGATCGTGGAAGGAATCCAGCCTATCTGTTTTGAAAACGCCAAATGGGCATACACAGTGGGAAGCGCCATAGCAATAAAGAAGGGAGACAAGAGCGCTTACGATGTGGCAAAATCCCTGGGCGAAGGACTTCAGTCATTCTGTATTCCGGGTTCGGTAGCAGATGACAGAAAAGTAGGACTGGGACACGGAAACCTGGCAGCCATGCTTCTTTCCGACGAGACCGGTTGTTTTGCATTCCTGGCAGGACACGAATCCTTTGCAGCAGCAGAGGGAGCTATCGGTATTGCCAAAAGTGCAAACAGAGCCAGAAAGACACCTCTCAGGGTTATCCTCAACGGCCTGGGAAAGGATGCGGCTCAGATTATCAGCAGAATCAACGGATTCACATATGTACAGACAAAATTCGACTACTTTACAGGAAAGCTTGAGGTAGTAAAGGAAATCCCATACTCAGATGGAGAAAGAGCAGCAGTAAAGTGCTACGGAGTGGACGACGTAAGAGAGGGAGTGGCAGTAATGCACAAGGAAGGAGTAGATATCTCCATTACAGGAAACTCCACCAACCCTACCCGCTTCCAGCATCCTGTGGCAGGAACATACAAGAAGGAATGCATCGAGCAGGGCAAGAAATACTTCTCTGTAGCTTCCGGCGGCGGTACAGGAAGAACACTTCATCCGGACAACATGGCAGCAGGACCTGCTTCCTACGGAATGACAGACACAATGGGAAGAATGCATTCTGATGCACAGTTTGCAGGATCCTCCTCCGTACCGGCACACGTGGAGATGATGGGACTTATCGGAATGGGAAACAACCCTATGGTAGGTGCATCCGTAGCTGTGGCAGTAGCTGTGGCAGAAGCCCTTAACAAATAAGAAACCGGTTTCTTACCGGCATCAGACACCGTATCTTTTCAGGTACGGTGTTTTTTTATGCAGCAGCGTTGGTATTAATCTTTTCTATGGTTTTTCTGATTTTAGCCCACATGGACAAATCTGTAAAAATTTCGACAATACTGCCTCTATCGGTAAACGGAGTTTCCTGCAGTACAGACATATCCTTCATAATACCATTTTGCACAATATACTCAATGATTTGATTGACAAAATATATTTGCCGTGAATCAAGGTCAGTATCATTCAGGAATTCGGCAAATGCCTCTTTTGCAGCAACCATGTCCAGCCCTACAATCTCCCTGACAAATTCACCGAGAGGCTTTTCTCCGTATTCAGCAGTATATTCTTCTTTTGTACCGATTTCGCTCCAAAGAATTTTTTCCAATTCTGTTATATCATCCGGAGAAAGAGGAATATTGCTTTTAAGCTTGGCGATTGCATTGTTATCCTGATGCTGCCGAACATAATATTCTGCTTTTGCTTTATAGTTTTTCAGTTCATCACTTTCCAACTCAGATTCTTTATATTCGATTGAAAGAATATCATCGGTAAAATTAGTATTGTACTTTATATTTTTCCGAGGAATAAACTTTATCAGATTTCTCAAAGATATTCTGATTTCCTCAAAGTCATTAATTGTACAATTATCCAGATAATCTGTATGCAAAATTTTCTCAATCAAGCCTGACTGTGCCTTGATTTCAGGAATATTGGCAACGCCGGCTATACCTTCTACTCTTGATTTCAAGTCGTTAATATAGCGTTTATATCCCTTGCCGGAAAGATATGCCAATTCCATTCCATAGAGTAAAGCATCAAAGCGCACAGCACTTGCTTCATCTTCATCAGGAATAATGAGCGGTGCGAGTTCTTCTTTTATAATAAGAGTATCTTCATAAGACAAAGGCGAATAATTTTGTTCACCGGAATATAACTCCACGTATTTGATATGTTGCTTTACCGCAAAATTTTCCTTATTGAGTTGTCTTACCTTTGATGCCATTTCAGTTACAAGATTTTGTCTGAATCCAATCAGTTCTTCTGTCTGATATGCAATGTCCTGAAGTTTAAAAGCTATCTGGAATTTAAGATAGAATATTGCACATTGCAAAGCCATCTGATTTGCTGTCGGTTTTCCTTTATTCATTCTGAAAAATTCAAAATTTCCACAGAAATCAAAAATATAAAATTTGTTTTTATCTTCTCCATCCAAAAGACCGGGACAAAGGCGGGTTCCCCGACCAATCATCTGCCAAAACTTTGCCTTGCTCATTACTTTTTTGAAGAATACAAGATTCAATATCTCCGGTACATCAATCCCTGTATCCATCATATCTACAGAAATTGCGACCTGCGGTAATTTTACGGGATCTGAAAATTCATCAATCAGACTTTGGGCATAATTAATCTTATTATCAATAACTTTGGCAAATCCATTGAGATGCGGATATTCGGAATTGAAAACCTCAAGGATTTTTTCAGCATGATTATGATTTTTGGCAAAAATAATAGTTTTACCCAGTTTTTCTCCATAGTCAATCCTTATTCCTTTTGTCATAAGAATATCAAGAACAGAACGAATCGTATCTCTGTTGAAAATCCAGTTATTCAAAGCCGAGGAATTGATCTTTTCAGGAATTTCTCCTTCTTCGTCCTCAAACAGATTCTCATATTCTTCTTTTTCCGCATCA
>JAZNLX010000100.1:0-7014 GCA_045579325.1 Spirochaetia bacterium | reverse complement strand
ATGGAGAAAAAATTAGGAAAGATACTTCTTATCTGTAATTATAAAAGAAGCGGAGTAAGGGAGATTTCGGAAGAAATAAGCAGTTATCTGGCTGTACACGGCTATGAAACAGAGACCATGAGCAACTGTCAGCTTGATTATTTTACCGTGGAGACAAAGTACGCACTTTTTATAGTTCTCGGCGGAGACGGCATGGTTCTCTCCACTGCACGGAAAGTGGCATCGGAGGGGGTTCCTATCCTGGCCATCAATTTCGGTACCATCGGATTTATGATGGAGGTGGAAAAGGAGGACTGGAAAAAGGCAGTAGACAGCTTTATTGACGGAACCTATACCTGCCAGAAGCACATGATGCTTGATGTTTCCGTAATAAGAAACGGAAAGGTTATGGAAAAATCCACTGTACTCAACGAAGGGGTCATAAACTGCCCGGACTGCAAGCTTCTCAAGCTTTCCGTAACTCTGGGAAAGGATGTTCTCGGTTACTATAAGGCAGACGGTCTTATTGTTGCCACCAGTACAGGCTCCACAGCCTATTCATCCTCTGCAGGGGGGCCTATCGTTTCTCCTGATCTTGAAACAGTGGTTCTTACCCCTATATGCCCATATTCGTATATTGTAAGACCGGTGGTGGTTTCCCCTAAGAACAGGATTGCGGTAACTGTTGAAAGCAGAAGCAATGCCCGTATATTGCTGGTTCTTGACGGTCAGAAGAAAATACTTCTCAGCGGCGACGAAACTATAGTGTTTGAAAAAAGCAGCCGCCATGTTTATATAATAACTGTTCCGGGCAGCGATGATCTGTTCTATTCAAAGCTTCGGGCCAGGATGTGTCTTCAGGGAGCTGAAGAATGATTGATGAAGTAAGTATCCGTAATCTTGCCCTTGTGGAAAATACGGTTCTCAGCTTCAGGGAAGGTTTTAATGTCCTTACCGGAGAGACAGGTGCCGGAAAATCCCTTATGGCCTCGGCCCTTTCCCTGCTCAGGGGTGGAAAAAGCGATGCAGGAATGGTCAGAAGCGGCACAGAGGAATGCGAGGTTTCAGGCAGTTTCTATATAGAAAACACCGAGGCCCTTGCCTGGTTGGCTGAACACGGAATAGAGCCGGACGAAGGATCGGTTCTTATCAGACGTACAGTAAGGAAAAACGGCCGGGGGTCCATCCGTATACAGGGACAGAGTGTTACCAGAGATGAACTTGCGGGGTTTACGGGGCTTATTTTCGATGCCCACGGTCAGCACGAGCAGTATTCACTGGTAAATTCCCAGCAGCAGCTCAGAATGCTGGACAGCTATGCCGGTACCGGTCTTGAGGAACTCAGAAATGCCTATGAACATTATTCCGCTCTTAAAAAGGAGCTTGAAGAGCTGGATGCTTCTTCCAGAAACCGGGAGCGGGAAACAGATATCCTTGCTTACGCTGTAAAGGAAATCAAGGAAGCAGCCTTCAGGGAAGGAGAGGAAGAAGAGCTGGAAAGAAAGCAGAAGCTCCTTTCGGAACACGACAGGCTGCTGGAGTTTATAAATGAAGTTTCCTCATCCCTGAACGGAGGGGGACTCTCTTCTCTAAGAACTGCCAGACACCCTCTTGCACAGGGTGCCACCGTGGATTCCTCCCTGGCCGGCCTTGCCGAAAGACTTGATGAAGCATATTACGAGGTGGAGGATATAGCAGACGGTATCAGGAATTATCTTTCCGGAATATCTTATTCTCCTGAAGAGCTTTCAAAATGCCAGGAAAGGCTATGGCTTCTGGGACGTCTTAAAAAGAAGTACGGCAGTACGGTAAGCGAAATATTGGCCTATTGCAAAGAGGCGGAAAACAGATACACCATTCTTTCAAACTTTTCCGAAAACAGGGAAAAGCTTGCCTCCGATCTGGAAAAGGGAGCTCTTGAGCTGAAGAATCTGGCAGAGAAGGTTTCTTCCGTAAGAAAGGAAAAAGGAGCTCTTCTGGAAAAGGAAATAGAGGATATCCTTAAAAAGCTTGGTATGCCAAAGGCGGTTTTCCGCATCTCTGTTGAGCCTGCAGGTGAAATTACGGCAACCGGCGGGGATACGGTCAGCTTCCTTATTTCTCCAAACCGGGGCGAACCTCTCAGACCTGTTTCCCAAGCTGTTTCAGGGGGCGAGCTTTCACGCATAATGCTTGCAGTCAAGAGTGCATTTGCGGGGACAGACCCGGTGGAGAGCATGCTGTTTGATGAAATAGATGCCGGAATAGGGGGAGAAGTTGCACTGCAGCTGGGCAGGTACCTTATGTCCCTTGCCGAAAAGAAGCAGGTAATATGCATTACCCATCTTGCTTCCATAGCCGCAGGAGCAGATAACCACATCAAGGTTACAAAGAATGCCGACGGTGAAAGGACATGTTCAGAAGCAGCTGTAATAGAGGGCGAGGAAAGAGTAAGCGAGATTGCAAGAATGCTGTCGGGCTCGGAAAGCACCGTATCCGTGGATCACGCCAGAGCGCTTCTGACGGAAAATTCTAGAATTCGTTGATAAAGTTAGAGGCAAACCTGCATATATACCATTCTATGTTCTTTTTGTAGAGCCTGAGTGTGAAAAATGCTTTTGCCAGTCCCTTGAGCCTGCATTGTCCCTTGTACATTAACACATGGTCCTCAAGAGTTAGGGTATAGACCAGTTCTGCAATAAACTTGTTGGTCTTATGGGTCTTGTCAGCTTCCAGGGTTATGCTTTTCATTTTCCCGTTTTCATCATATTCCGTTTCCTTGATCAGGAAGGGCATGGTGTATTCTTTGTGTTTGAGAAAAAAAATATTAAATGAAAAATTCACCCTGAAAAGATTTCTGTCGGGATAGTATTTTATATCATTCAGGGTGCAGGTCAGTTTTTCTGCTTCGGGATCCTCTTTCCGCAGTCCCACCAGAAGCCATTTTTCATAGCTGCCGAAATCAGCCATTATCTCACTGGCTCTTTCTCGGTCTCCGTCAAATTCCACGAATCCGATGGTAGTATATCCGATTTCTTCGCTGAAGGAGGTCTGCGGTATGGTAACATCGGCATGGGCGAGGACAGATACAAAAAAAATCAGCAGAAAAAAAAGCCTTTTCATTATGAAAGAAGCTTGCTCCTGATTTCATTTCGGATTTCCTGAAGAACCTGTTCGTACTGGTTAAGGAGATCCTGGTTTGCCTTTTTCAGGGCTTTTCTGAAATCGGGATCTTCTTCCGGGCTTATTTCCACTTCAGTGCCCAGCTTTTCGGCCAGCGCGGCTCTCTTCTCTCTGAGCTGAGGTTCTATCTGCTGCAGAAGAGCCCTTTTAAGCTCCTCCTTGTTGCTGCTGTACTGATCAAAGAAGCCGCCGATCTGATCAAAAATCTCCTTCAGGTACGGCGCAAAATCCCTGTTTTCCGCACACATGAGCCCAATTTCTCCGATTCTTCTTATCCGTTCGGTACTGTAGCTGCTGTTTTCGGGCATTACCAGATTGGCGCAGATCACTGTCACGATTCCCTCGATGAACCTGTTGCCGTCCGGGGTCTGGTATTCCTTGATCTTTCCGGTTATCTCTTCCGGGGTGATTCCGTCGTTTTCTATATATCTGAAGGCAGATCTTCTCCCTTCGTCTGTTATGTTCTTGTCTGTAACCTTTGATTTTTCGGCCTTGATTCCGCTTACACGTTCAAGTGCCTTTTCCAGGGCAGACTTGATTTCTCCCATATTTGTCTCCTATACAGTTTTTATCAGAAAGAGTCCTGCCGTGATAAGTACGATTCCTGATATTTTATGCAATGTTATCTTTTCTTTCAGGAAAATGAATCCCAGCACAGAGGCGATAACCACGGAGAATTCCCTTAGCGCCACAATATAGCTTGCCTGATCCGAAAGGCTGAAAGCAAAGAGAATGATTAGATAAGTTCCCAAAGAACCCAGACCTATGACAGGTCCGAATTTAAGGTGATCCAGGTTTTCCCGGACAGAGGCTCTGAACCCTTTTCTGAATGCAAAAGGGGTTACCATGAGAAGTGATAAGGTGCTCATGAAGTTAAGTACGATTATGGGATGATTGAAGCCTGAGCTCCTGCTGTCTGCCACCGAATATCCCGCCACCGCAAGGCCTGTCAGTATGGCATAGATATAACAGGCTCTGTCCTCTTTTGTCAGACCTGATGAATAACCTATGGTAAAGATTCCGGCCACGATGATCAGTATACCTGCCATTCCCGGTGCTGTAACCTGTTCATGAAGGCACATAATGGAAAAAAATGCCGTGGCGCTTACTCCCGTTCCCCTGGAAATGGGGTAGGCTGTGGAAATATCTCCGAACTTATAGGAATCGAAAAGGGTAAGGTAATAGAATGCATGAAAAATACATGAAACAAGGATGGGGATAAGTCCTCTGACATTTATTCCGTATCGGTAAATCAGATATGCGGTTACGGGAAAAAGGACAATGTTGATACTCATGGAACCAAGCCAGTAGACAGTCAGATTTCCTTTGATTTTCTTGGAGCAGAAATTCCAGCCTGCATGGGTGAATGCTGCCGACAGAACCAGAATAAAAACCACCGTATCCATTTCCGTATCCCCTTTCTTAAATTTTATCCCAAACCTTGTCGGGTGTAAAGGCAATAATATTGCAAAATATAGGATTTGGGATTATTCTGTAAATTGGGAAAGTACAGGTATAATATGGATAAGATAGTAATTAAAGGGGCCAGGGAACATAACCTGAAGAATATTGATGTGGAGCTGCCTAGAGACAGGCTTGTGGTTATTTCCGGACTGAGCGGTTCAGGGAAGTCCTCTCTTGCATTCGATACCATCTTTGCAGAGGGGCAGCGCCGTTATGTGGAATCCCTTTCTTCATATGCCAGAATGTTTCTCGGCAGAATGGAAAAGCCCGATCTTGATTACATAGAAGGCCTTTCTCCCGCAATTTCCATAGAGCAGAAGACTACTCACAGAAATCCCCGTTCCACAGTGGGCACAGTAACAGAAATATATGATTATTTCAGGCTCCTGTATGCCCGGATCGGGGTGGCACATTGCCCTGACTGCGGCCGTGAAATACATGAGCAGTCGGTGGATCAGATTCTGGATGTGGTCTACGCTTTTCCGGACGGAACCAGAATGACTTTCTTTGCCCCTATGATCAGCGGCAGGAAGGGGGAGCACGAGAAGCTTCTGGCTGATGCATCCTGTCTCGGTTTTGCCAGGGTCAGAATTGATGGTGAAATCAGGGATCTCAGCGAAAAGATTGAACTGGACAAGAAGAAAAAGCATTCCATAGACATAGTGGTGGACAGGATAAAGAAATCAGATGCCAACAGAAGCAGAATAAGCGAGGCTGTGGAAACTGCCGTCAGCACCAGCGGAGGGCGTGTCATAGTTTCGGTGATGGATGACAGGGGCAGCACTGAGGATTATTACTTTTCGGAAAAAAACTCATGTCCCGACTGTAATGTCAGCATACCGGAACTCCAGCCCCGTCTTTTTTCCTTCAACAATCCGTACGGTGCCTGTCCTTCCTGTGCCGGTCTGGGAATGACTATGGAGTTTGACCCGGCACTTATAATCCCTGACAAGTCAAAGTCATATAACGAAGGGGGGCTGGCTCCTTACAATCCGAAATCGGAATGGTACAGAAGCTGGTTTCAGGCACTGGCCGATCTTTACGGTTTTACTCTGGATACACCGGTAGGGGAGCTTTCCGATGATATAATGCATATTCTGTTCCACGGTTCCGACAGGGAAATACAATTTTCTTATCAGAATCAGCACGGAGACAAGAAATCGGAATACAACCGTAAATTTCCCGGAATATACAAGGATCTGCAGCAACGGCACAAGGAGGCTTTCTCCCAGACCATGAGGGAATGGATAGAATCTTTCATGAGCCAGAAGGAATGTACTTCCTGCCACGGTTCCAGACTGAGGAAGGAAAGCCTGGCTGTTACCGTAGGAGGCCTTAACATTAATGCCCTCACCGCACTGTCGGTGAACGAGCTGGTATCTTTTTTCGAAAAGCTTCCGCTCAGCGATACGGAAAAGCAGATTTCATTCCAGATCATGAAGGAGATTAAAGCCAGACTCCGGTTTCTTGCATCGGTGGGGCTCGGTTATCTTACCTTGGACAGAACTGCTGTTACCCTTTCCGGAGGGGAGGCACAGCGGATCAGGCTTGCAACCCAGATAGGTTCTTCCCTGGTGGGAGTTCTTTATATCCTTGATGAACCTACCATCGGACTTCATCAGAGAGATAACGAAAAACTGATCCGTACCCTGTGTCATCTCCGGGATATCGGAAATACCCTGGTGGTGGTTGAGCATGACGAGCAGACAATCAGGGCTGCGGATTATGTGGTGGAGCTTGGTCCAGGAGCGGGAATCCACGGCGGAAACATTGTGGCGCAGGGAACTGTGGAAGAGCTTCTTAAAAACGAAAACAGCATTACGGCCCGTTTCCTGAACGGTAGCGAAAAAATAGAAAGAAAAATTACCGACCGGGTGGAAAATCCCAACTTCATTACTATAGAAGGGGCCTGTGAGCATAATCTCAAGAACATAGATGTAAGTATTCCGCTGGGTAAGCTGGTGGTGGTGACAGGTGTTTCCGGCTCCGGAAAATCAAGCCTGGTCAACGATATCCTCTATCCGGCCGCCTGTAACAGGCTTAATCACGGTGCCCTGCCTGAGGGAAAGTGCAGGAGAGTCTCCGGACTTGAGCATATAGACAAGGTCATAAATATAGACCAGTCTGCCATAGGACGTTCTCCGAGATCCAATCCGGTAACATACGTGGAGGTGTTTTCTCACCTCAGGCAGCTTTTTGCAGAACTTCCTGAAGCCAAAGCCAAGGGATACACACCGGGGCGCTTTTCCTTCAATGTCAAGGGAGGGCGCTGTGAGAACTGTCAGGGTGGGGGAACCATCAAGATAGAAATGCATTTTCTCCCGGATGTCTACATAACCTGCGATGTCTGCGGCGGGAAGCGTCTGAATCCTTTAAGTCTTGCCGTGACCGTCGGCGGAAAAAATATTT
>JAZNLX010000099.1:0-1519 GCA_045579325.1 Spirochaetia bacterium | reverse complement strand
TCCCACTCCACATCCCGTGCATCCGGGTACATTCTTGCGAATTCCATCCTCACCACCTTAGGTGGCCTTCCGTCGTCATACTTCTCACATGCTCCTGCTGCAGTTAATGCTATTGCAACGGCCATCATCATCATTATTCTTTTCATAACATTCCCTCATTTATAAATCAATCATCAAATCTTGAAATCTTGAAATTGCGGTTGAAGTCAAGCTCCATACGGTTCGAAAGCTTCACCTCGTAACCGAATCTTCCGACCTCATACTCAACAACCTTCGCATCGGGAACATACATCTTCACATAATCCAGGATCTGGACAGGAACCACTGATTCAGGAACTCCTTCCCTTGCTTCGATCTTCTCCAGACTTCCTTTATGGTTGAACTGTATCTTGACACCTGTCGCAAGAACCACAGTATAGTCAGGATTTATCAGATCATCATCCACCATCGCATATGAGACCTTTACACCAGGATAGGTATCATTGATGAATGTCTGGGCTGCTGCCGGAAGCTGGGTGAAGATTACCGGCCTATCATCTGCCTTTGCAAATGAAAGAGCAGAAAGTGAAATCACGAGGATTGCAAAAATCTTTTTCATAACTGTATCTTTTTAAAATTAACATCATTCATTCCGTTTCCGGATTTTTTACAATGCAAAGTTCAGACACAATTCTGAAAAGAAACTGAAATATTGAAAAATTTGAAGAATATTTTTTATTTTCTCAAAATAACGGTAAAGATATGCCTGTTTCCGGCAAAGGAGTAGCTTATGCCCATTCCGCTTCGGACACAGACAGAATATGCCAGGGCAAGGCCCAGACCTGTGGATCCCTCCTTTCTGCCGGAAGGCTGGTAGAAACGACGGAATATCTTCGTTTCGTCAAGAGCGGATTCCCCCGGATTGCTTATCACGAACCCGTCAGCTGACACCTGCACTTCAACCGAACTTCCCGCGGGAGAATGGGCATAGGCATTCTTCACAAGATTTCCGACAAGCACCGATGCCATCTGCTCGTTCATAGAGACCTTGAAGGTGCCCGAAGAGGTGAAAGAGGACGAGATGTCCTTATGAGCCCACAATTCGTCGTTTTCATTCAACGCAGTTTCAATAAGAGTTCCCATATCCACCTCTGCCACATCCGGGAACTGTCCGTTCTCTATCCTCGTCAGAAGCAGAAGGGTACGGTTAAGACGGATAAGATGCTGAAGACTTCTATGGAGTCTGAAAAGTTCTCCCGCAATCTCCTCGTTCAGGTCCTGACGGTCCAGCAATACCTCAAGTCTGTTGCTGCAGACCGCAAGAGGGGTCTGCAGTTCATGGGAGACATTCCCTATGAACATTTTCCGTTCCTCATACTGGTTTTCGAACCTGTCCACAGCCTTCTGTGCCACTGACGCGAGTTTACGGAATTCCAGAATGTCGGTTTCTGCCGGTACTTTAGAATTCTTTTCTCCCGGCACATATTCATCCATCCATTTCAGGAGAGAGTCAAGAGGACGCAGGTTGTTGCTGAAGACC
>JAZNLX010000098.1:0-2598 GCA_045579325.1 Spirochaetia bacterium | reverse complement strand
GATACATCTTCGAAGTGGAAGGAAAATCCCAGTTCCGCAGCCTTCTCATTCATGAGTCTGACACACGCGTCCCTGCTGCCGGCCACCAGCTCGGCCACCGCTGTTGCGGCATCGTTACCCGAAACCACCAGCAGACCGGTTACAAGCTCCTTGACTGTCAGCCTCTGTCCCCGGCCGAGAAACATCAGCGACGATCCCGGAGGCGCATTCCTGTAATCGGCCGCCTCGGTAACTGTATAAATATCGTCAAGGGATATCTCTCCTGCCTTGATTTTTTCAAAAAGCAGATAAGATGTCATTAGCTTTGTCATGGAAGCGGGAGGAATGCTTTCCTCGGGATTCAGGCTGAAGAGCTCTGTCCCCGTTTCATAATCCATAAGTATGGCTGCCCTGCAGTTCAGTTCAGGAACTGGGGGCATGACACTTCCTGCCCATCCCGGTAAAGCTGTAAGGAAAAGCAGGAAAATTGAGATAACTGTTTTTTTCATTTCAGTTTCAGGCTATTTCAGATGCAATCACGTTCATGGCTTTTTCGTAATCGCTGTCTTTGATTACAAGCACTGCGGATACCGGAGAACCTCCGTAATTGATGTTGTCAATGTTGATTCCCTCTTTTTCCACTGCCTGCATAATGCTGAGAACCGGTGCAAAGGATCCGGCAAGTCCCTCTCCGATGATTCCGATTATTGCCATGTCGGAAGAATATGAAACCTTTTCGATTCCGTATTCATTTCTGAGCTTTTCTCCGAATGCATCCCAGTCAATCATCTTCTCGTCCTGAACATAGAAGTTGAGTGTATCGACTCCCTTGAGTTCAAAGGCTATGATAAGACCCAGGGCTCCAAGCTCCTTTTTGAGCTCGAAATGGAGACCGTGCATGTCCTCAAGCTTGTACTTTTCCACTGTAATGCGGCGGAAATGTCTTTTTCCGGCAATTCCGGCCACGGAATGAACAGATGCATCTCTTCTTGAATTGATGAAAGTTCCTCTGTCCCCCGGTGCATTTGTATTCTTGATATTGATTGTGATATCTGCCTGGCGGGCCGGTGCGATGGCTTCCTCGTGGAAAACGTTTGCTCCGAGATATGCCATTTCCCTCATTTCACGGTATGTAATATCATCGATAGGTCTTGCGCTTTCTGCAATTCTTGGGTCTGTGGTAAAGATTCCTGAAACATCGGTCCAGTTTTCATAGATATCTGCAGAAAGAGCCTTTGAATAGATACTTCCGGTAATATCGGATCCACCTCTGGAGAAGGTCTTGATCTCCCCGTCAGGTCCCAGTCCGTAGAAGCCCGGCACAACATAGCATTTTTCAGGATCCACCGCTTCCTTGATCAGCTCGTAGGTTTCCGGCAGGATTTCTCCTCTGTCCCCAATTCTGATAACCTTGGCACTGTCCAGGAATTCAAAGCCGAAAAACAGGGAAATAAGCTTTGCATTGAGATACTCTCCCCGGCTTGCGGCATAATCCGAACTACACTTTGATGCGAGTTTTCTTTCTATTTCTTCAAGTTCTTCCTTCAGGTCACAGGTAATGTCGAGAACTGCAGCAATCTGAAGATAACGGTTTCTTATTTTTTCCCATGCCGGAGCAATAGGTTTGTCATTTGATGCAAGATTATGACATTTATAGAGAAGATCCGTGATTTTATCGTCTTCCTTATCTCTTTTGCCCGGGGCTGAAACTACTACAATCCTTCTGTCAGGGTTGCTTTTAACAATATTCTGGGTCTTGGAAATCTGTACAGCATCTGCCACTGAGCTTCCGCCGAACTTACATACGATCATTGACATCTCCTCATGGGATAATTTTTGTTCATTAAAACAAAATTACATTAAAGTTTCAAGCCTCTGAAAAACCTTATTATTGACTATGGAATTGATATAAGTTATCATTTTTTATATGAAAATATGGATAAAATATCTTCTGGGAGCTGTACTGGGTGCATTCCTGGGAGTTTCCTGCAAGGAATTCTTTTCCCTTCCGGAAGTTTTCGAAACAGGGCATAAAATCGTTCTCTGTATCGGCAAATACACTTTTTTCCCGATGATTCTCTTTTCCGTGGCTTTTTCGGTTTCCAAGCTCATGTCGGAAAAACGCCTTTTAAGAATCTTCCTGAAGAGTGCAGCCTTTACCGTTTTTACATCCCTTATCCTTACTTTTCTGGGAGGTGCGGCCGCACTGCTAATATTCAAAGGACGGATTCCCCTTATTGCCGAAACCGATGCCGGCTATTCACTCCCCTCCCTTGCAGCCCATCTGGCCATGATATTTCCGGAAAACTTCTTCCAGATTTTCACCGCATCCGGCAACTACCTGATGCCTCTTCTGGTCCTTTCCGTACTTATGGGAATAAGCATGAACCATGCAAATCTCTATACCAGACCCATAATCCAGATATTTGATTCCATGTCCAGAATCATGTACGATATCAACAGCCTGATCATAGAATTCATGCCTCTGGGTATTGTCTTTCTTTCGGCGGCAATGACTGCTTCCGTTATCACCAATCCTCAGATTGCCCTTTACAGATACCTGTTCATTGCAGTGGGTGTTGCCTGTGCGGCAGTTATCTTTGTACTGATTCCTCTGGG
>JAZNLX010000097.1:0-3595 GCA_045579325.1 Spirochaetia bacterium | reverse complement strand
TGAAAAAAGAGATAAACGGTTTTGTGGTGAATCCCGATATTCCCCTTCCTGTGGAAAATCCGGACGGAAAGGAGCTTTCCTGGGAAATGATAATCGCAGCCATGCTGAAGATCATGGCCTACGACAGGGAGCAGGAGAATTTCGAGTACTACAGGCAGTTCATAAAGGCTGTAAAGCCCGATCTTTTCAAGGAGATGACTCAGGTGGCCATCTACAAGGCGGCCAACGGAAACTACGATATAGCCGAGGAGGTATTCCTGGCCCTGGAGGGACTGGAGCCGGACGATATTCCGAACCTGCTCAATCTGGCCCGGGTATACGAGGAGCATGCCAAATCTGCCGACAACGACGAGACTCTTTACGACAAGGCCTACAATACTTTCAAGAAGGCACTGGAAGCGGCTCCCGACTGTGCAGAGGTGCATTTCTATACAGGTGCATTTTTCCTGAACCAGAGCAATTACTTCAAGGCCCGTGAGCATCTGGCAAAGTTTGTGGCCATGAGCGAAGAGGGCGAGAAAAAGGAAGCAGCCGCAGAAATAATCCGCAAGCTGGATGACTACGATCTGGCAGACAACCTTTTTCAGGAGGCCTTTGACTTTATCAAGATGGACAAGACCGAGGAGGGTGTGGCCAGCATCAGGGAATTTCTGAAAACCCATGACGATATCTGGAACGGTTGGTTTATTCTGGGATGGGGGCTCCGTAAGGGGGGCAGCTATGCAGAAGCCAAGGAAGCTTTTATCAAGGCCCGTGAAAAAGGGGGTGACTCCGTGGAGCTGCTCAATGAGCTGGCTGTATGCTGCATGGAAACCGATGATCTTAAGGAGGCGGAGAAATATCTCCGTGCTGCCATGGAAAAGGAACCTGAAAACAGTGCCATAATGATCAACTACGGTCTGCTTTTCATGAAAAAGGGAGATAAGACCAATGCCAAGGGATTTTTCAACTCGGCACTGGTATTTGACCCGGGCAACAAGTATGCCCGGAAATATATCGAGGATTTCGGATTATAATTTAATTACCTGAGATTCCAGATAATAGCGCTTTTCAAGTGATTCACCGATGGAGAATGTCTTTCTTGGATATACTCCCTTGGTGGCAAGGCGCTTGAAAAATGCGTTCTTTGCGATTTCAGGCAGAAGGAATCCGATGGAACCTTCTTTTACACTCAGTTCTTCTGTATCCTTTTCTCCGTGGATATAGTCGATGGAAGCCTCTGCATTTGCCTTCATGTATCTGTCCAGGAAGTTCTGGAGCTCTTCCGCTGCCAGGATATTTTCCCCTTCAAGAGTAATGATTCCGGCTTTGTCCTTTGAAACAAAGTAGATTTCCATAGGATTTTCGGAAGCCTTGAGAGAACATCTGCATGTATCCTTTACAGTACATTTAAGCTCTTTCTGAAGCTCTGCCATAAGCTTTTCGGGATCTACTCCGAACATTACCTTGTGGATAGGGTGGAATACGATTCCGTCGCTGTTGATGTTTACGATCTCTGTCATGGCCCAGCGTGCAGGATGATCTTCAACGCCTGTTGCCTTGATTTTTTCCCATGTGTTCTTGGCTGCAGCCAGGGAATGGTTTCCGTCTCCCATGGCAAAGAGAGGATAAGTCTTTTCCTTGAGTGCCAGGAACTTTTCTGCAATGCTCTTTACTGCAGGGTCATCTGCCGGGATAAACCAGCCTCTGATGTGGCCACCCTTCTGCATGAGCTCGAAGTCATAGATTTTTCTGAAGCTTTCTTTCTGTGCGTAAAGCCCTTCGATAAGCTTTTCATCCTGGTCGTCGATGAATACCAGGATATGAGGCATGTCAAGTGCGGCGTTTTCCCTGATCTTTACTCTTACGGGGAGTCTTTCCACTACTGTCTTTTCTGTAGGCTGGATAAGGCTATTTGTGTTTTCGCTGTAGTCATACTGATCCAGGTCCAGATTTACCAGAAGTCCTATTCTTGCAGGGCTGAATGCAGTTGTCCTTTCCACCAGCATGAATCCGGCAGGGAGCTTTTTCAGGGTTCCGTCTGCAAGGTATTTATCCATTGTGCTGTTGATTTCCTTGATTTTTTCTTCAAGATTCACCTCTTTAAGGTAAACCTCAGGGAGAAACAGGTTCAGTGTGGATGGAGAACCGGCTGTGATTTCTTCTGTTTCTTTCCAGTAGCCTTTGTTTGATGTAAACTGGTCTCCGGCAATTACAGCCCATTTTTCAAACTGACATCTTGTTTCATCCGGTACATGGATTTCAGGGATGCCCACACCTGCTTTTTTCAATGTCTCCATAATTTTCTCCTTATATATCGGGTTCTAAATTGAACCTAAGCTGAAATCACCCTGTATTTTGAAGTGATTTCCTTCTCTGTGCACGTCAAGCTTTCTTTCCGGGAAATATACCGGCAGAAGCTCCTTTATCTTGTTTACGGCAGCCTCGTAGATTTCCTGCCTCTTTTCCGCAGGAACCTTTTCCAGGGTCTTCATCTCCACATCAATGATGTAGCCCCGTCCCAGCTTTGAACCGAAGCCCGGTGTAAAGTCAGCTCCCACGCTGAAAAGACCGTCTGCCTGAGGATTGGATGTGGCGCCTCTTTCGGGGCGGGCCGGGTGCAGCACATAGAGTGTACCGTAGAGGTCCTCGATGAATTTGTCTGCGGCATCCAGCATATCCTTCATCTGCCTGTTGAATTTTACCATTTTAGGATGTTCGAACATAATTAAAATATAAAATATATGTGCGGTTTTGGGAAGTATTGTCAGAAAGTATAATTATCATTATTATGAGTTTGAAAATATGGGTAAATTTGTGCGTGCTACAGACAGAATCGGAACCGACGATATAAGGGTTCTGTTATTATCTTTTTCTATTCCTGCCATAATCGGAATGCTTGTCATGGCCCTCTACAACATTACCGACCGTATTTTCGTAGGTCACGGCGTTGGGGCCGAAGGAATTGCGGCCATAGCTGTAACCATGCCCGTGGTAATGACCTTCATGGCTGCCTCCATGCTTATCGGAATAGGGGCCAATGCCCTTTTCTCCATCAAGCTGGGGGAGGGAAACAACGAAATCATAGATAAGATAATGGGGCATGCATTCCTGCTTCTGTTTCTGGTGCCTCTCATTGCCATAGTTCCCTGTGTGATATTCCTGAAGCCGCTGCTGGTTTTCATAGGGGCCGGAGAAGGCATAATGTCTTATGCGGAAAGCTATCTGAGGATAATTCTCTACGGTTCGGTATTTGCCGCCATGGGACCTGGAATCAACCACTTTATCCGTTCGGACGGGCATCCGAAGACCTCTATGTTCACACAGCTTCTGGGAGCAGTCATAAACATAATTCTCGATGCAATATTTATCCTGGGCTTCGGATGGGGCATGGAGGGGGCGGCCTGGGCTACCGTCATATCCCAGTTTGTCTCTTTCCTGTGGGTAATGTACTATTTCAATTCAAAACATACCCCTCTCCGTTTCAGATTCCGGGCCATGAAGCTGGAGCTGAAGCTTACCATGTCCATTATTGCCATAGGATTCGCCCCTTTTGCCCTGAATATGGCCATGAATGTCATGAATCTGGTGCTCAACAAGACTCTGATGCAGTATG
>JAZNLX010000096.1:0-9289 GCA_045579325.1 Spirochaetia bacterium | reverse complement strand
AAGCTCACTTCAAGATGTCTCAGAAATCTTTCTTCCCTTGATGAGGAATGCATTGTGGTTTCCAGGGATATTCTTCCGTCGGATGCCATAGTCATGGACAAGAGCAAGGTGCGTGGTATTGTTCTGGAGGCAGGGGGAAGAACCTCCCATACAGCCATTATTGCCAGGGCTTTCGGTATTCCTGCCGTCCTTGGTGTGGCCGGAATTCTTCAGAGGGTCAAACAGAATGATACCTTTATTCTGGACGGTTATACAGGAACCATTGTAATAAATCCGGACAGGGAAACCTTGGAGGAATATTATGCAAACATGGAGAAAAACAAGGAAATCCTTATTTCACTCCAGCGTTATATAAACAAGAAGGCCGAGACAAATGACGGTAAACGGGTTCTTATCAAGGCCAATATAGAATTTTCCGATGAATATGAAGCTGTAATTGCTCAGGGTGCCGACGGAATAGGTCTTTTCAGGACAGAATTTCTTCTTATGCAGCCTGAATACATGAAGGATGAAGACAAGCAGTACGAAGCATACAGCAACATTCTCAGGAAGATGGAGGACAGACCGGTTACCATCAGGACCCTTGATGTGGGGGGAGACAAGCTTCTTGCCGAAATGGATGAAGGAGAGCGCAATCCTCTTCTGGGCTGGAGAGGAATCAGGTACAGCCTTTCGGAAAAAGAACTTTTCAAACGGCAGCTCAGGGCTCTTTTCAGGGCCTCTGTTCACGGCAAGCTTAAAATAATGTTCCCTATGATTGCTTCAATGGAGGAGCTTGATGAAGCTCTGGAAACTGTTAAAGAAATCAAGGAGGAACTCAGACGCCAGGAAATTCCTTTCAGCAGTGATGTTGCTGTGGGAATGATGATAGAGGTTCCTTCCACTGCACTGCAGGCCGAATATTTTGCCCGCAGGGTTGATTTCTTCTCCATAGGAAGCAATGACCTTATTCAGTATACAATGGCCATGGACCGGGCAAACGAGAAGGTTGCATATCTTTATCAGCCTTTTCATCCGGCAATTCTTAAACTTGTAAAAATGACTGTAGATGCAGCTGCCGGCAATAATATTCCGGTTTCTGTATGCGGAGAAATTGCGGCTGAACCGTTGGCTGCCATTCTTCTTCTCGGTCTTGGAATAGATGAGCTCAGTATGAGCTCCCAGAGTATTTCGGTAATCAAGAAGATTATCAGAGGTATCTCTTTTGATGAAGCACAGGAAACTGCAGCCGCAGTTCTGAAAATGGGAAGCGGCAGCGAAATTCATAAATATCTCAGGGAAAAGTATAATGACAAATTCGGAATCTACTTCCAGTAAGAAATATCCTTGCGTAGTAATCGCAGGAAGACCTAATGTGGGAAAATCCACACTTTTTAACCGTTTTCTCAGAAAAAGAAGAGCTATAACAGACCCTATTCCGGGTGTTACCAGGGATCCGATCAGTGCAGAGTGCGATCTCGGCGGCAGAAAGGTTCTTCTTACCGATACCGGCGGTATCGATTATTCAAAAGAGGGTTTTGCCCAGCTTATTACAGATAAGAGTATTGCTGCCCTTGAAAAAGCCGACCTTGTGCTTCTCCTTTTGGAAGGAAAGGAAATGAACAGTGCAGATGAGCATATCATCAAGCAGCTCAGACGCTATACAGATAAGCTTTTCCTGGTCATCAACAAACTGGATTCTCCCGAAAAGGACGACGACGTATGGAATTACCATTCCCTCGGATTCAAGAAGGTTATCGGAATTTCATCTGCTCACGGCAGGAACATCGATACACTGATAGAGGAAATGAGAAACTTCCTGGATGAAAAATTTCCGCCGACAGATGAAGAGGAAGATGACGAACCATACAAGCAGGAAGAAAATTCCAGAATCAACGAAATCAGGCTTTCAATCATCGGAAAACCTAATACCGGAAAATCTACGCTGCTCAATTACCTTACAGGCTCCAAGCTTTCTATTGTTTCCGATATTCCCGGAACAACCCGTGATGTCATAGAGGGTGAATTTTCCTACAGGGACATAAAGTATACAATATACGATACAGCCGGAATACGCAGGAAGAAAAAGGTAACTGACAATATCGAGTATTATTCCGTAAACAGGGCAATCGGCAGCATTGATTCCGCCGAGGTAGTGCTCCTGATGGTGGACTGTGAGGAAGGGCTTACCGAACAGGATAAGAAGATTGCATACCAGATTGTCAAGAAAGGGCGCGGTGTAGTTCTGGTTCTCAACAAGTGGGACAAGATGAGTCATATCCCGAATGCCGAGCAGGCTATCAAGGACAGGGTAAAATTCCTGTTCCCTATTCTTGATTTTGCACCGATTGTTACTATTTCAGCACAGGAAGGAATCGGCATCGAGGCACTTCTGGATGAGGTTTTCAAGGTTAAGCGCCAGCTTTTTACCCGTGTCAGCACATCAGACCTGAACAAGGCGGTAAGAGAATGGGTGGACGATTATCCTATTCCGGCTGCGAAGGGAATAAAATACAAGATAAGATATGCCACACAGCCTGAAGTTTTCCCTACCAGATTCATTCTGTTCGTAAACAGGGCGGAGCGTTTTCCCGATTCCTATGTAAACTATATCAAGAACAAGATCAGGAAAAAGTTCAGACTCAATATGATTCCTTTTGAAGTGGAGATCCGCGAGAGTTCTTCTAAGAAGGAATGATTTCCTTGCAGAAGGATTCGTCAAAGCCGGTACATCCCCGTTTTCCTTCGATGATAATGGGGGTTACCAGCAGGAGCTGATCCTCGAGGAGTTCTTCCGCAATATCAAATTCCATGAAAGCCATTCCCCTTTTTCTGTATTCCTTGGATTCTGTATCCAGCAGCTTTTCCGGAGACAGTATCCTGAATATGTTTTCAAGTTCTCCCGGAGTCAGGGCTCTTTTGTCCAGATCCTGGAACTGATATTTAATATTTCTTTCCTTAAAAAAACGTTCAGCTTTTTTTGTAGCACTGCATTTATTTCTGCCAATTATCCTTATCATGCCTAAAAGTTATCACAGGTCGGGTCTTTTATCAATGCTTGATAAAAAACATTAAAAAAGCTATGATTTTTAAAGAGGTCAAAATGAAAAAAATATTACATCACATTTTTATTGACGGACTTTCCGGAATGGCGTTAGGTCTGTTTTCCACTCTTATCGTCGGAACAATTGTGGCTCAGATAGGTACTCTGGTAGGGGGTGATATCGGAAATATCCTTACTTCCGTTGCCAATGTTGCAAAGGGACTTACCGGTGCAGGTATCGGAGTAGGTGTGGCCTACAAGTTCAAGGCAGCTCCTCTTGTAACTGTTTCTGCAGGTGCAGCCGGTATGGTGGGTGCATTTGCCGGGTCAATACTTTCCGGTGCTGCATTTGCCGGCGGTGCTTTGGTACTCAAAGGACCTGGTGAGCCGTTGGGTGCTTTTATTGCAGCATACGTGGGAATTGAAATCGGTCGCCTTATTTCAGGAAAAACCAAGCTTGATATTCTTCTGACTCCTATTATTACTATTTTTACAGGGGCTGTTGTGGGGCTTTTTGTAGGTCCTCCTATTTCAAATGTACTTACAGCTCTCGGAGCTCTTATAAACTGGGGAACTGAACTGCAGCCGGTTCTCATGGGAATTCTCGTTTCCGTAATCATGGGTATGTGTCTTACACTCCCTATCAGCTCTGCTGCATTGGGAATTATCCTCGGACTTTCGGGAATTGCCGGCGGTGCTGCCGTAATCGGATGCAGTACTCAGATGGTGGGATTTGCCGTAATGAGCTACAGGGAAAACAAGCTTGGCGGACTTTTTGCACAGGGAATCGGAACATCCATGCTTCAGATGCCTAATATTGTAAGAAAGCCTATTGTATGGCTTCCTCCTATTATAACAAGTGCAGTTCTCGGTCCTGTTTCGACAAAGATGCTCGGAATGACCTGTGGGCCGGTGGGAAGCGGTATGGGAACATCGGGTCTGGTGGGACAGATCGTCACATATCAGACAATGGTAGGAAGCGGTGTTTCTGCGGCAGTGACCCTTATCCAGATTCTTGTAATGCATTTTATTGCCCCTGCTGTGATTACACTTCTTATCTCAGAATTCATGAGAAAGAAAGGATGGATCAAACCGGGCGATTTAAAGCTTGATATCTGATTGCGTATAGTGTATTCTGTAGAAGATGATTATCGCTTCTGCAGAAAAAAAATTCAGGAACGGCCGGTTCTTAAAAGTAATAGAAATCCTCGAGCCCAGGATATTTGAATATCGGAGCAACGGGGATTTTTATTATTATCTCGGTTATTCATATCTTCATACCGGCGATTTCATAAAAGCAAATTACTATCTTAAAAGAGCACTTCAACTTGAACCCGGAGATCTCAGGCTCCTTTACGGAGATGCTGTTCTTCAGCTTAAGAAAGGGGAAACAGCCGGAGCAATCAGGACCTGGCTGAGAATCAGGGAAATGAATCCCGGGGATGAGCTTGCAGGAGCAGGTCTTGAATTTTTAAGAAACATGGAAAAGAAAAACGGGGAAAAAGAGATTTCATCCGAAGAGTGCTGCCGACTTGTTCCGGGCCGGGACAACAGAAAGCGTTTCAGGAGGAAAATTGTCCTGTTTTCTGCCACAGCTCTGGTGGCTGCGGTAATCATCTGCATGATATTGATATGATGGGGTAAATTGAATATGAGAGCAGTTGTACAGCGTGTCACTTCAGCGGAAGTCCGGGTTGACGGAGAGCTTGTGGGAAAATCGGGAAAAGGACTTCTTGTTTATCTCGGTGTTCACAGGGATGATACGGAAAAGGATCTGGAATATCTGTGCGACAAGGTTCCCAATCTCAGGATCTTTACCGACGGCGAGGGGAAAATGAATCTCTCTCTGACCGATACCGGAGGGGAAATCATGGTTGTTTCCCAGTTTACCCTATACGGAGATGCCAGGAGGGGAAGACGCCCGTCCTATGGGGAGGCGGCCGGAAATGAAGTCGGGAATCGTTTCTATACAGCTTTTACCGAGGCAATGAAAAAGAAGGGGATTGTTACTGCCACCGGTATTTTCGGTGTCGATATGCAGGTTACATACACAAATGACGGTCCTGTTACCATTCTTCTTGATTCGTTCAGGGAGTTCTGATATTTTATAAATATAAGTTCTGAAATTGAAGCATTGATTATATATATTCGTTTTAAAAGTTAGGAGACTTTTATGGCAAAAACTACCGATATGGAAAAGAAAAACGGAAACGAAGAAAAGAAACTTGCCCTTGAAGCTGTAAGACTCCAGATGGAGAAGCAGTTCGGCAAAGGGTCTATAATGAGACTCGGAGACAAGACAGCAGATATAAGTGTTCAGGCCATTCCTTCAGGGGCTCTTACATTGGATGCAGCCCTGGGAATCGGAGGCTATCCGAAAGGGAGGATTGTTGAAATCTACGGACCTGAATCTTCAGGTAAGACAACTCTTGCCCTTCATGCTATTGCAGAGGCTCAGAAACAGGGTGGAATTGCAGCCTTTATAGATGCAGAGCATGCACTTGATCCGGGATATGCATCAAATCTCGGTGTAAATACCGAAGAGCTTTGGGTGTCACAGCCGGATACAGGGGAGCAGGCCCTTGAAATCGCAGAATCCCTGGTTCGTTCCGGAGCTGTGGATATAATTGTAATTGACTCTGTTGCGGCGCTTACACCTCAGGCGGAAATTGAAGGGGATATGGGAGATTCCCATATGGGACTCCAGGCCAGACTCATGAGCCAGGCTCTGAGAAAGCTTACAGGTATTCTTGCAAAATCAAATACATGTCTTATTTTCATCAATCAGCTCAGAATGAAGATTGGCGTGATGTTCGGCAACCCTGAAACCACCACAGGAGGAAATGCCCTCAAATTCTACTCTTCCGTAAGAATGGAAGTAAGAAAGACTGAAACAATTGACCGCGGCGCAGATGAAATCATCGGAAACCGTGTGCGCGTAAAGATAGTAAAGAACAAGATGGCTCCTCCGTTCAGGAAGGTTGAGCTTGAAATCATGTTCGGAAAGGGAATTTCCCTCAGTGCAGCTCTTATCGATGCAGCTCTCAGCTTCAATATTATCCAGAAGAGCGGAAGCTGGTTCTCTTATAACGGCGAAAAGATAGGCCAGGGAAGGGAAAACGTAAAGCTTTTCCTGGAATCCCATCCTGATATCTTTGCGGAAATTGACAAAAAAGTAAGAGAAGGACTGTTCCCTCAGGCTGAAAATGAGAGTGTGACAAATGAATGATCTTGTACCTGTTTCTACGATAGATGAATTTGCAGATATCAGACCTTATGAGGGAAAGGATTTTACCGATGCCCTTAACAGGCTGATGAACAACAATGAACTTGTCAGGGCTTTCAGAAAGCAGGTGGTTCCTAATCTGCCCCAGTGCCTTGAGAAATTTGTTGATAACCTAAGCCATGCCTATCTGAAATTCTTTCTCGGAAAGGTAAAGACACCGGACGAACTCCATGCCAAGATTCTTGAAAGACTGATAAATTATGTCATCAAGAATACCATGACCGGGTTTACCTCCACCGGAAGCGAAAAACTGGAAGAAGGGAAGCATTATCTCTATATTTCCAATCACCGTGACATTGCCATGGATCCTGTCGTTATCGACTACATGCTGCTCAGGAGAGGATTTCCGAGCTTTCAGGTTGCATTCGGTGATAACCTTCTGAAAAACAGCGTTGTTTCCGATGCTATCAGAATCAATAAGGCTTTTATCGTACAGAGAGGACTTGACCCAAAGGAACAGCTTACCTCCTCCATGCTCCTGTCAAAGTATATCAGGAATACCATATATGAAAAGGATTCCGTATGGATTGCACAGCGGGAAGGAAGAGCCAAGGACGGGGATGACAAGACAAATCCGGCCATTATCAAGATGTTCTCTCTCTGCAACAGGAGATCTGGTAAGACATTTACCGAATACATCAACAGCCTGAATATCATTCCGGTGGCTGTTTCCTATGAATTTGACCCTTGTGACAGACTGAAGGCCAGGGAAACTCTCCGCAAGATGGAAAAAGCCCTGAAGAATGAGACCTACAAGAAGCACAAGAACGAGGACATGATAAGCATTATCATGGGAATAAAAAACAAGAAGGGGCGTGTGAATGTTGCTTTCGGTGAGCCTCTTTACAGGGATGAATGGAAGAATGCCAAAGAGGTGGCAGAAGCCATCGATGAGTTTATCCTGACTCATTACAAGCTCTGGCCTTGCAATTATCTCGCCTATGACCTTATGAACAATACAGACAAATATATTAAGTATTATAATAAGGAATACAAGGATAAGTTTATGAGCAGGTTCAGGCGTATTCCTAGAGCGGCTCTTCCTATTGCCCTCAGTGCTTATGCCAAGCCGGTGGAAAATGCTGAACTCTATTCGAAATAAGATTTTTCTGTTCATACTGCTGCCCGTACTTTTTTTTACAGGCTGCTCTGAAAATGCACCTGAAATATCGGAGGTTTTCTGGCAGCTGAATGTTTTCCGGGATGAGGAAACCAAAAAGGAAAGCCAGGCCCTTACCCTGTTTGTCAGAGCCGAGGACAAGGATGGCAGTTCCGATTTCGAATCTCTTTACCTGATCAATGACCGGGAGGAGCTTTTCTGGAAGGTTACAGGTTCCGACCTGCGGATAGAGAAGCATGAAGGAGATGAAACCTGGGTTGGCAGCAGCTGTATCAGGATGATCCCGGATAAACCTTTTCCGGACGGAAAATACCGTGTGATACTGGTGGATGCATCCGGGGACAGGGATGAAACAGAAGCAGTCCTTAAAAACAACATAGAAGATAGAGGCTTCGACTGGCCTGTTCCCGAAATAAGGGAAAGGAAACTCAGTATCCGGGGAAATGCAGAATATGTATGGATTTTCAGAAATGACGGAAAATATGATTCGGAGCTGAAGGTTGAGAAGGGGCGGGAGCTGAGGATAGATCCGGAACGCTTTTCTTATTGCTACCTTTACCGATATCTCCCCGAAGATGGATACGGACTTATAAACGGTCCTTTCAGGAAATGAAAACTGCAAATAAAAAAGGCAACCAAAAGGTTGCCTTTTTTTTGTCATTCTGACTTTTTACTGAAATTTTTTCCTTAACATCATAAGACATCCTATCAGGAGTGCAGCACCTACAATCAATGAGATGATAGCATTTTTTGTGAAGCCTGCAACAACATATGTCATGAAGGATACTGCTGCTACTGTAAGTGCATATGGAAGCTGTGTGGCAACGTGGTTTACGTGGTCACAGTCCGCACCTGCAGAAGACATGATTGTTGTGTCGGAAATAGGTGAACAGTGGTCACCGCATACAGCACCTGCCATACAGGCTGAAATGGAGATAATGCGGAGCATGTCGTTTGAATCAGGGAATACTGCAATACAGATAGGAATGAGTATACCGAAAGTTCCCCATGATGTACCTGTTGAGAATGCAAGGAATCCTGCAATGATGAAAATAATGGCAGGAAGGAAGTTCATCAGTCCGCTTGCGCTGTTTTCAACGATACCGGCAATATATTCCGCAGCTCCGAGGCTGTCTGTCATTGCCTTGAGTGTCCATGCCAGTGTAAGGATAAGGATAGGTGCTACCATGTTCTTGAAGCCTTCAGGAACACACTGCATACATTCCTTGAGAGTAAGTACACGTCTTGGAAGGTAAAAAGCCAGTGTAAGGAGAAGAGCTCCCATGGAACCGATAACCAGACCTACGGATGCATCACTTCCTGCAAATGCATCAACAAAGCTTGTCTTTTCTTCACCTGAAGCAAAGAATCCGCCTGTGTAGATCATTCCGATTGTACACATACAGATGAGAACTATGATAGGGAAAACCAGGTCGATTGATTTTCCGTTTCCGATCTTGCTGAGTTCCTCTTCATCCTTATCTGCTGTAGCCATCTTTAAAGCCATTTCAAATTTCTTCATTGGACCGTATTCAAAATTCATGCGGACAATGACAATCATCATGAGGATTGTGAAAAGAGCATAGAAGTTGAAAGGGATAGCCTTACAGAAGAGGGAAATACCGTTTTCACCCTCTGTTACGAATCCTGCAACTGCAGCAGCCCATGAGCTGATAGGGGCGATAATACAGATCGGTGCAGCTGTGGCATCAATAAGATATGCCAGCTTTTCCTTGGATACGCCGAATTTCTTAGTAACAGGCTTCATTACACTGCCCACTGTAAGACAGTTGAAGTAGTCATTTTCGGCGCAAATTTTCCCGGAAGACCAAGAGCCTTTTTTGCGGTTATTCCAAGCTCT
>JAZNLX010000095.1:0-1671 GCA_045579325.1 Spirochaetia bacterium | reverse complement strand
TCCCTTGCTTCCCGGACATTTTCCCACGGTCTTTCCTCTGGGATAGGTAATGAGCAGGGTATTCCTGTTGAGATGCTCCTCCGGAATTTCGTTCTTGCTCTTTACAATCCTGTATGGGATTCCTTCCAGCATGGAAAGGGCCCTGTGGGTGGCCTTGCAGTCAGCCGCATCCTCGGTTATATATATTTTTCTGAAAATATCCCTGTAGTAATCAGAGTAATTTAAAAAGCTCTTCCGCACTTTCCTTTACCTTGCCCAATGTCTTTATGATTCTTTCCAGCTGGTTTCTGCTCTTGAGCTGAAATCTGACAGTATATGAGGAGCCCTCGAAGTTCTGAGGTGCCTCAAGGATAATTCCCGATCCTTTTATGTATTTTTCACTGTATTCCCCAAAGCTTTTTTTCATGGCTTCCATCTTCGGGTTCCTGATGGCTGCGATGCAGGCTCCCGGATTTTCGGAGGCGGCAATTTCCTTCATGAGTTCCCTGCTCTGCTCCGGTGAAAGCCTGTCCCGTCTGCATATTTCAAGAAAATCCCGGAGTATTATTCTTCTGCCGCTGTAGGAAATGCGCTCCTCGGCATCAAAGAGTATTCCGAATACAGCTTCGTCCAGATCTTTTACTGAAAGGGCTGTCTTTATATCGATCAGTCCTCTGTCGATTCCTTTTCTGAGAACCTCTGGAAGAGATGCATATTTTTCGGTGAGGCCGGTAAAATCTCCCTCATCCTGTATCAGAGCTCCGATTTCCGCCGGGCAGGATTCAATGCCGTTTTCCCGCAGAAATTCCAGTATCCTTTTCTTTTCTGCAAATGTATAGCTGTTTTTCCTGTTTTCAAGGGTCAGGGCGGTTTTCAGAACCTCTTCCGGCAGATCCCCGGTTTCCCTGCACCAGATGCTTTCCACACCGTTTTCTTCGGCTGCCTTAATTACATCCATTCCCCAGACCACGCTGTTTCCGTTTACGGCCGGAAGGGGATAAGTTTCGTCTGCAAAGCACTGCGCACTGTATATGCGGGTGGTTTCAAAAAATCCCGGCTCCTTGTCAAGGAGCGTTTTTATTGCATAATTCTTCATCAGATTCATAATAGCAAAAAAAAGTCTTTAAATAAAGTATACTCTTTTCTTATTTGGAGTTATCTGTTATAATTACAAAAACTTACTTAAAAATAAGGAATGAAAATGAGTGAAATTATTAGGAATGGAGTTGCCGTTCTTGGCTGCGGTACTGTAGGTGGAGGAACAGCTAAGATTTTGGTTGAGGATAGCGAATACCTTAAGGCCAGAACAAATATTCCTATAAATCTCAAATACATCGTAGATGTGGATTTCTCCCATGCAAAGGCTATCGGACTTCCTGAAGCCCTTTATGAAAAGGATTTCGAGAAGGTTCTCAACGACCCTGAAATCGGTGTGGTTGTTGAACTTATCGGAGGGACAACCATTGCCAGGGAATATATAACAAGAGCTCTTAATGCCGGCAAGAATGTTGTTACTGCCAACAAGGCATTGCTCGCATATTACGGAAAGGAGCTTTTTGCCCTTGCCAGAAAGAACAACGTGGTTATCGGTTTCGAAGCAAGCTGCGGCGGTGGTATTCCTATTATCCGCGCACTGTACGACGGTCTTATTTCCAACAGGAACGAGGCAATCAAGTCGGAGGCCAAGCGGTC
>JAZNLX010000094.1:0-8288 GCA_045579325.1 Spirochaetia bacterium | reverse complement strand
AAATGCTGAAATATCTGTCCGTTTTCGTAGGTTACTGCGATTCTCACTGTTATTCTCCTTTAAGTCTTGAATTTCCCTTCACGTTCCACATAGGGGTAAATCCCAGCTTTTCCAGCTCCTGTCCCAGATAATGGGCATCTGCCAGGTTCTCGTCCAGCTTTCCCTTTCTTCTGTAGATTGAATAGTCATCTCTGTATTTTATAGGAGTGGTGTTGGGCATCACTACATTGGCTGCCACGGAAAGGGAAATCTTCCGAGCCCCCTTCTCCAGTGCATCCAGTGCTGTGGCCGCCGCAATGTTTGCATCCGGCAGGGCAAGCCTTACCTTGGCATACACATCCATGCACCGTTCCATATCCGCATGTATTCCGTCGTTCTCCATAGGGGTGCCGGCTGCCGGTATAAATGGGCCGCATCCCACCATATGAACCCCGATTTCCTTCAAAAGCTCTATGTTCCTGTCGTCCGCATCCTCTTTTTCTCCGGGAATCCCTATCATGAAGCCCGAACCGGTCTCGTACCCCAGCTCCTTCAGGTTCCTGAGGGCCTCAAGTCTCACATCAAAATCATCATCGGGATGAAGAGATGCAAAAAGCTCCCGGTCCGCTGTCTCGAAGCGCATGAGAAAACGGTCTGCTCCCGCCTCCTTGAAGGCTGCATAATCCTCACGGGATCTCTCTCCGATCGACAGGGTTATGGCACATTCCGGATCTATTGCCTTGATACGCTGTATGATATCCACCATATCGGCTCTGGAATAGCTCATGTCCTCCCCGGACTGAAGCACCACGGTCTTTATTCCCTGCTTCAGGTTGTTCTCGGCAGCTGCCACTATTTCGTCCGCACTCATCCTGTAGCGCTTTACCCCGGAATTTTCCCGGCGTATACCGCAGTAATTGCAGTTCTTCCTGCAGTAATTGGAGAATTCGACAATTCCCCTGATATAGACCTTGTTATTGAATTTTTCCTGTGTGATCCTGTGGGCTTCCGACACTCTGCGGGCCACATCGGGATTCCTGTAATCCATCTTCCCTCCTCAGATCTTCACTTCCACCGGACAGTCGAAATAGGAGCTGAAATATTCCGCAACTCCCTCTGCATGATCCTCGATGCCGCCGAACTGGGTGCTGAAGCCTGAAATGATTACCTTATCATGGCTTATACCCACGAAAGCACCCCCCTGAACCGTATGAAGCGGTACGTTGTTGGCCCCGGCAATATCCTTGTGATACAGGGAATCCTCCCCGTAATTGGTCTCGTAGAAGACAAAAAGCTCCGGATCGAAAATCACTTTTCCCGAAGCAACGATAAATTTGATAAAAACAGTCCTTCTTTTCAGGACTTCCGGATCCAGCTTTAGGATTTTTTCTGCAAATTCAGAGGTATTCATACTACGAAACTAAGCTTCAGATAATAAAAAGTCAATAAAAAATTTCAAAAAATTTGACAACTTGGGAATAAAGGTGTAATATAAGATTCTATGATTAAAACAGGATTTCCGATAATTCACTTCTACGATCAGGACTTCGAAGACGTATACAACAAGACCTGGCTTTGGTTAAGCGATTTCTGGAAAAAGGGGAACAAGAAAAACGGTTTTCCGAGCAAATATTACAGCTATCCCGAAGGAACTGTAATGAATCAGCTGGAAGCCTGCCTTTCTTCATTCTTCCTGGTTTACAGTAACTCAACCTACTCACCTACAGCCGCACTGGATAACTTCTACAACAAGCAGGAGGAAAACGGTGCAATCAGGGGACAGTACAACGAGGAAACCGGAGAACCTGTTTTTACAAGGGACAACCCGGAGGGGCTTTTTCCTCCCCTTTTCGCATGGGCCGAATTCAACATCTACCACAAGGTAGGGCTCAAGAAGAGACTCAAGGAAGTAATATCTGTCCTGGAAAAATATTATGAATGGATTGAAGAAAAGTTCCAGCAGAAGAACGGGCTTTACAAGACTCCTCTTGCCGTTTCCCAGATGGACAACTCACCGAGAGAAAAGGCTGCATACCTTATTGACTTCAATGCACAGATGGCTGTCAACGCATTCTATATGTCTGCCATCGGCGATATCCTGAACGACAAGGAAATCAGCTTCAAATACAAGAAAAAATACTATTCCCTCAAGACCAGAATAAACTCCATGATGTGGGACGAAGAAGACCGTTTCTACTACGACCTGAACAGACAGGAAGAGAAGATAAAGGTCAAGACTCTTGCCTCATACTGGGTGCTCATGGCACAGATTCCTTGCGAAGACAGAGCCGAGGATATCATCAGGCTTCTGGTAGATGGATGCTTTGCCACAGACAACCCGTTCCCGGCACTGGCCACAGATCATCCTATGTACAATCCGGACGGAAAAGGTTACTGCGGTTCGGTTTATCCGCACCTTACATTCATGGTCATCAAGGGACTCGAAAAATACGAAAGATACGAATTTGCCAGAGAGTGTGCCATCAGGCATCTCTATTTTATACTGGAAACACTTCATCCGGACGGAGAAAAGATGGGCGATGTGTACGAAGCCTATTCTCCTGTAAAGGGTGCGCCGTCTAAATGGGAAGGAAAAAAGAATTTCCCAAGAAAGAAATTCCTCTCCTATGTGGCTCTCAGCACCATTACCCTGATGATCGAAAATGTTATAGGTCTCTATATCAGCCTGCCTAGAAAGACTGTAGACTGGACCATTCCTACACTGGAAATCATGGGAATCGAAGAGCTTTCCCTCAAGAGAAACATGATTACAATCCTTGTGAACAAAAGCGGAAGAGGATGGGAAGTGCGCATGGAATCGGAAAAGCTCTATTACTTTACCATCAACATCCTGGGCGGAAAGAAGAAAAGACTCCCTATTCCTTCGGGCAAGTGCTCGATTCTTATCGACAAGATCTAAAAAGGGGCCTCTGCCTCAAAGCTTATTTTCTCTCTTGTGTACGGGTGGACAAAGCTCAGATAGTTTGAATGCAGCAGCAGTCTTTCTCCCTCTTTTCTGGTACCGTAGAGCCGGTCTCCCACAATCGGCACCCCAAGCCCCTTGGGACTGGCGGAATGAACACGCAGCTGATGAGTCCTTCCTGTAAGAGGGGTAAACTCCACTCTGGTTTTTCCGTCGTAAACCCGAATCCGTTTCCAGAGCGTAACTCCCATACGCCCATGCTCCCGGTCGTAGACCTGATAAGGCCTGTTTTCGGGATCCAGCCTGAAAGGAAGCTCCAGCCTTCCTCCGTCGGCACGGAGTATGCCATCCAGTACCGCCACATATTTCTTATCCACGGTACGCGCTCCAAACTGCATGGAAAGATCCCGGTGCGCCTCCTTGTTCAAGGCCAGCACCAGCAGTCCTGAAGTATCCATATCCAGCCTATGGACGGCCGGGTTTTCTATACAGTCGGGATAAAGAGCCCTGATCCTGTTTACTACGCAATCCTGCTTGTCCTCTCCCCGGCCCGGTACGGAAAGGAGTCCGGCCGGCTTGTCTATAACTACTATGTCCCGGTCCAGATACAGAATATCCATTCCGAGCATGGCCTTCAGTATCGGAGCACATTTGTCCCGGCATGGCGGATAGAATTCCCCCGGAATCCTGGTCTGGGATCTGTTTTCAGAGCCATGGTAAAATTCTGCCATGCTTACGGGGCGCAGGGAATGGCTGTAGGCGTAGTTCAGAAGCTTGACTGCGCAGCAGTCCCCCGCCCCGGAAGGGATTTTTCCGTCGGGAAAAATCTGAGAAAATTTTTTCACGGAACCATCCATGCAATGAATCTCATACAGTGAAAAAATTTTCTCCATGGCAGCTGCGGAAATGCTCCTTCTTTCTTCCGGAGTTCTATCCGGGGATTTAACCAGCAGGTCCGCCTCTTCTGCTATTTCCGTATATTTTTTTATGTCAAAAGGGGGCGGACACCACCCTTCCAGATCCCATTTTCCGTTGTACTGGCCGGAAAAGGCCTTCAGGAACACACGGTTTCCCTCTGGGTCGTCGCAGCAGCACACCCCCAGCATTATTCCTTCTCCCTCTGCCAAAGGAAGAGGCTCCATTCTGAGACACGCTTTTCTTGCTTTTTTATCGGGAAACGGGTTTATCAACTTTTTTCTCCTTGAGTGTAAGAGACCTGAAAAAAGCCAGGGCAAAAGGGATTGCAACCAGAGCGCTCAGGAAATCCGAACACGCCTGCGACATCTCCACTCCCCGGAGTCCGAGAACTGAAGAGAGTATACATATCAGCGGAATAAAAAAGATTCCCTGCCTGTTGCATGCCAGAAAAGCCGCCTTTCCTGCCTGACCTGTGGATTGCATCATCATGTTGGTACCTATTATGAACGCATGGAACGACAGAAAAACAGCACGCCACCTCAGGGCCCTTGTCCCGATTTCGATAACCGCAGGGTCATTTCTGAAAGCCCTTACTATATCCGGAGCAAATATCATCATCAGGGTAGAGGTAATAAAAAGCATGGCAAACCCGAACTTCACGGTAAAGATCCATGATTCCTTTACCCTTCTGTAAATACCTGCGCCGTAATTATATCCGCAGACAGGCATGAAGCTGTGTCCTATACCCAGCATTACGGCACCCATGGTCATGGCTACCCTTGTAACAATGGACATTGCCGCCACCGCCGCATCACCGTAGCCTGCAGCACAAACGTTGAGCAGAACCGTGGAGAAGCTGGAGAGCCCCTGGCGGAACAGGGATGGGCATCCTATTTTGATTATGCTTCCGTATGTTGAAAGCTTGAAAGAGAGATATCTGGGAGAAAGCCTGGTAATGCTTTTTTTTCTGATAAAAAACTGGAACAGCATGGTAAAGCTGAAGCATTGGCTGATTACTGTTGCCAAGGCGGCACCCGGGGCTCCCATATCCATATAGAATATAAGAATCGGGTCCAGCACCACATTGAGAACTCCCCCCACGGAAAGCCCTATCATGGAAAAAGTAGCCTTTCCTTCGGCTCTGAGAATATTGTTCATTACAAAGGAGGCACACATTATGGGGGCACCGCACAGGATAATGGCAGCATAGCTTTTGGCATAAGGGAGAATGGTAGGGGTGGATCCCAGCAGCACCATGAAGTCATCCAGCGTCAGAAGGCCAACCACCATGAACAGAAGACCGTAGCAAATGGCGGCAAAAAAGGCTGATGTACCGAAAATACAGGCTGCCTCCACTTCCCTTTTTCCCAGCTTCCTGGAAATAAGGCTGGAGGTTCCCATTCCCAGGGCAAATCCCACGGCCTGTATCAGGGCCATCATGGAAAAAACTATACCTACGGCGCCGCTGGCACTGGTTCCCAGCTGAGAGACAAAGAAAGCATCGGCGGTATGATAAATAGCGGTGATAAGCACGCTGACTGTCATAGGTCCGGACATAGAAAGAATAAGCCTGGAAACAGGGGTTTCTGTCATCCGCTTGAACTGTAACGCTTCCTTGCTATTCTGGTCACCCATATATATATTTTATATTTCCTTAACTCTGTTAGCAAGTTAAAAAAAATAAAAAAAGCTGTTTCTTACAGGAAGAAACAGCCCTTCTGCATATTGTCCGGAATCAGTCCAGAGATTCCTTCTTAGGAACAGTAACTGTCTCCTCGTAGCAGGAGAAAAGATCATTGATTCTGGCAGCATCCTGCTTCTGTGTGAAAAGGCTCACAACAGGAACGATAACCAGACCTCCCACCATGGCCAGTACACCGGAACGGATGGAGGATGCAAAAAGGTAACCTGGCACCGCTCCCCATTCAGACACATCCACACCGCAGAGAGAAACTACCATCTGCAGGATCATGAGGGAACAACCCCAGACAAAGGAGACGTAGCATGCTGCTCTTGTGGTTCCCTTCCAGTAGAGTCCGTAGAGGAAAGGGGCCAGGAACGCACCTGCAAGGGCACCCCAGGAAACTCCCATCATCTGGGCAATAAACGTAATTTCGGGATGAGCATCCTTGATAATGGCAATCACTGCCGAAATAAGGATGAAAACCAGAATGAAAATCCTCATTATATATACTTTTTTTCTGTCGCTCATCTTCTTTTTGCTGAGCGGAGCAACAACATCCAGAGTAAAAGTGGAGCTTGATACCAGCACCAGAGAAGAAAGCGTGGACATGGAAGCGGAAAGCACCAGCACTATAACCACGGCAATAATCAGAGCCGGCAGTGTCACCAGCATGGCCGGGATAATGGTATCAAAAAGAGGAGCCCCGTTTGCCCTGTACGCAATTCTGTCGGCATAGAGACGTCCGAAGCCACCCAGAAAGTAGCACCCTCCTGCAACCACTATGGCAAAAAATGTGGAAATGATGGTTCCCTTATGAATGTCTTCCTCGCTTTTTATGGCATAGAACTTGTTTACCATCTGAGGAAGTCCCCAGGTTCCCAGGGATGTCAGTATAACCACAAAAAAGAGAGCCAGCGGATCAGGTCCCAGAAAGGATGTATAAGCTCCCCCTGCCCAACCGTCAGCCGGAACAGCCGCAAGTGTCCGTGTTGCCTCCATGAATCCGCCGTTTGCAGCAAGCACCGAACCGATAACGGCACAGATACCCACCAGCATGATGATACCCTGGATAAAATCGTTGATGGCTGTAGCCATGTATCCGCCGAAAACCACGTAGATTCCGGTAAGTATGGCCATCATTGCAATTACAATCCAGTAAGGAATATCAAAAACCAGTCCGAAAAGGCTGGAAAGCCCGTTGTAGAGGGAGGATGTGTAAGGAATAAGGAAGATAAACACGATTACGGAAGCAATAACCTTCATGTTGACAGAATCAAAACGCTTGCCGAAGAAATCAGGCATGGTCTTGGCTTCCACGTGCTGGGTCATGATTCTGGTTCTTCTTCCCAGGATATTCCATGCCAGAAGAGATCCGATAAAGGCATTTCCCAGCCCTGCCCATGTACTTGCCAGGCCGAAGTTCCATCCGAACTGACCTGCATAACCAACGAAAATAACAGCAGAAAAATAAGAAGTTCCGAAAGCAAAGGCTGTAAGCCAAGGCCCTGCTGTTCTGCCGCCGAGAACAAAGCCTTCGACACTTGACGCCTTTTTTCTGGTCATGAAGCCTACTGCAATCATGCCTGCAAAAAAAACCGTCAGCAAAATGATACTCAAAACTTTTACACTCATAAATTCCTCCTTTTGAAAAGCTTTGATAGGAGGACATCAGTCATGCCGTCAAGGCAAAAAAAAACGCCCCCCGAGAAAAGAGGACGGAATTTTTCCGCGGTACCACCTCTATTCATTGCCACTTCACAATGACAATCTCATCAGGTACGGCATAAAATCAACGATTTCATGATTATACCCTTGCGCTGTAACGGGCACACCCGTCGTAGCCTACTGCCTTCCGGGTTCGGTACGCGGCTCTGGGATGTATTCACGATCAAGTAACTGCGCGCCTCTCACCACCCGGCAACTCTCTCTCCAGTATCCTTGAAAGCTACTTGTTCCCTTCCTAGCCTTTGAAAGGTTAAAAGTAATGTTAATTTGTTTTACACCCAAAAACAAAAATGTGTCAATATAGAAACATTAAAAAAATAATGCTATATTTTCACCAAGGTATTATCCGATGAAGATTAAAGCTCTCAAGGCAGCATTTCCATATACTATTCCTATTTTTGCCGGCTTCTGGTTCCTGGGCCTGACCTATGGAATCTATATGAATGTATCCGGCTTCAGCTTTGTTTATCCCATGCTGATGAGCCTTACTATTTTCGGAGGCTCCCTGGAATTCATAGCTATTTCCATGCTTCTCTCCCCCTTTGCCCCGCTTCAGGTTTTTCTTATGGCGGTGCTGATACAGGCCAGGCATCTGTTCTACGGAATATCGATGCTGGATATCTACAAGGATATGGGATGGAAGAAATATTATCTGGTTTTCGGAATGTGCGATGAAAGCTTTTCAATAAATTATTCCGTTACCGCTCCCGAGGGTGTAGACAAGGGATGGTTCATGTTCTTTGTCACGCTGCTGAACCATATTTACTGGGTTACAGGCTCCACCGTCGGGGGAATCGCCGGCTCTATGATTACCTTCAATACCGGAGGAATAGAATTTGTAATGACAGCCCTGCTCACTGTTATTTTTCTGGAACAGTGGCTGAAGGAAAGGAAGCACTATACAGCCATAATCGGAATTACAGCCTCTGTTTTGTGCCGTCTTATATTCGGGCCCGATTCATTCATGCTGCCGGCCATGGCTGCGGTACTTCTGCTTTGCATCCTGTTGAAAAAGCCCATTGAAAAGGGGTACCGGAAATGAGCATCTCCTTTCAGATA
>JAZNLX010000093.1:0-3701 GCA_045579325.1 Spirochaetia bacterium | reverse complement strand
AACGCATCGTTGCGGTCCGTAGGCTCGCTGAAAAGCTCCAGTGTCCTGAGTCTTGCGTATTCTGCCTTCATCCTGGCAATGGAATCGGCAATATCGGTTTCAAAGGATTCGTCATTCTCTGCCACAGCCATCTCGTAAAGGTCTGCGGTATCGTCGATCTGAGTCCTGAGCTCCTGCCACGGATAGAGAATATCCTTCTTCTGCTTGATCTCCCCCATTACCTTCTCGGCATTCTTGGGATCGTTCCAGAAGCCCTCGGCAGCGGTGGATGCCTCCAGTTCCTCTATTTCGGCTGCAATCTTTTCAGAGTCAAAGATGCCTCCAGGTTTCGTATATGTCTTCCTTGAGCTGTACCAGCTCCAGCTTATAATCTTCCAGCATAGTATCCTCCAATATATATAATATAATAATTATGCTGTTTCCGCAATACTTTATGCCGATGCTTGAAAAGGGTCTGTTTTTGATGTATATTAATTTCGGAGAAAACTATGAATGTTGTTACATTAGGAAAAGAGGTCCTGCGGGAAAAAGCAAAGCCTGTGGAAAACTTCGATGCCGAACTTGAAAATATCATCAACGAAATGTTTGTTCTCATGGATGAAAAAAGAGGGGTGGGACTGGCCGCACCTCAGGTGGGAATAAGCAGTCGTTTTTTTATCACCAATGCTCCTGACGACAGGAAAAGGGTTTTCATCAATCCCGAAATCATTGCCACCTCACAGGAAACCGTAAAGGCGGAGGAGGGATGTCTCAGTCTTCCCGGTGTATGGGGAAACGTGGAGCGTGCCGTTGCCATCAGCATCCAGGCCTACGATGTCAAAGGAAAGCTCTTCAGACTCAATGCAGAGGACTGGCTGGCCCGTGTCATCCAGCACGAATATGACCATCTGGACGGAAAACTCTTTGTGGACAGAATGCCTGACAACGCAAGGAACAAGCTTATTTCTCAGTACGAAAGGATGAATCAGGGAAAATGAAGATTCTCTTTGCGGGAACTCCCTCCATAGCAGTTCCGTCTCTCAGAGCCCTGGCAGAAAAAGGGCTTGTATCGGCAGTACTCACCAATCCGGACCGACCGGCCGGGAGAAAAAGGATTCCCGAACCATCTCCGGTAAAGCAGTGTGCCCTGGAATACGGAATCAGGGTGTATCAGCCGGAAAAGCCGGACGGGGAATTTATTTCAGAGATTGAAGCCGAGGATTTCGACGCCCTTATAACATTTGCATACGGAAAGATATTCAGGGAAAACTTCCTTTCCCTTTTCAAGGAGGGAGCCTACAATATCCATCCTTCGCTCCTCCCTCTTCACAGGGGTGCATCTCCCATAAATGCCGCCATACTGGCAGGAGATGCGGAAACAGGAATATCTATCCAGAAAATGGCTCTCAGGATGGATGCCGGAGACATAGTCATGCAGTTCAGGTTCCCTCTGAGCGGCAAGGAAAACTGCGAAACCCTCTCTGCCTTCGTGGCGGAAAAAAGTGCCTGCATGGTAACGGAATTTGCCGAAAAGCTCCTGCACAATCAGGTAACCGGAACTCCGCAGGATGATTCCCTGGCCACCTACTGCAGGATCATAAGCAAGGAAGAGGGAAAAATAGACTGGAGCCAGAGTGCATCAGTTATAGAAAGAAAGCTCAGGGCATATTTTCCGTGGCCGGGCAGCTATACCGTATACGGAGACAAGACCCTTACCGTAACCGAGGGAGAAATCTATACAGGGGAAGAATTTGCAGATTCGGAGGCAGCCCCGGGCACAGTTCTGGGTACAGACAGGCAACAGGGAATAATAGTGGCTGCCGGCTCAGGAAAGCTGGCTGTAAAAAGGCTCAAGCCCCAGGCCAAGAACGAAATGGACTGGAAATCGTTCCTCAACGGAAACAGAAACTTTATCGGAACTCTTCTGGGAGATAATTTATGAAAGAAACCACCCCTGAAAAGAAATATTTCAAGCTGACGGTAATCACCATCCTGGGAATAATAATCCTGGCGGCGGCATCTGCCCTTGTCGGATTCTTTGTCATGATAAGAGGGGCCGAGATAACCGTAGTTCCCGACGTAAAGGGTATGCAGCTTGAGGAAGCGCTGGTGGAAATACAGGACAAGGGGCTCAATTCCCTTATCCAGCTCAAATATTCCCAGGAACCGGGAGACAAGGGAACCATCCTGGAACAGAAGCCTAATCCGGGCTCCATTCTCAGGGCCGGCAGCAAGATGACCCTCAGCGTAAGCCGAGGTGCGGTAATAGACAAGGTAGGAGACTACAGGGGCTGGGATCTTCAGGATCTGAGATCCCATTTCATGTCCATGTTCTCCACATACGGAACCCTTATAACCATCAAGGAGCCTGTGATTACAGTCTTTAACGAGGCACCGGAAGGAACCATCCTGGAGCAGAAGCCCCTTCCCGATACTCCTCTCACAGCCTTTACCGAGCTGGAACTGGTGGTAAGCCGGGGTGCCGGAGATGCAATCTTCAAGGTACCTGACTTCAGGGAATTCGACTTCATGAGCGCCATGCTCCATGCGGCTCAGGAAAACATTCCTTTTGCTTTCAGCAACAGGGCGGCAAAGAAAAACGAGCCTAAAGGTGTCATCGTGTCACAGACCCCGACAGAGGAGTCCGAGGTTCCGGCCGGCACCATGGTACAGTTTGTCATGACCACCCCGGAAACAGAAAAGGATTTTATATTCGGTATCCTGGAAAGGACACTGCCGGATTATCCGGTAAGCGTGACCCTCAGTTATGAAATCATCAATCCGAAGGGAGAAAGGAACGAGATATTCTCCATGAAGCACAAGGGAGGGGTTATTGCCATTCCTTACCTGGTTGAAACCGGTTCCACACTTATTCTTTCGGCAGAGGACAAGGAGCTTGTAAACTTCTTTGTAAGATAAATAATTATATATAAAAAAACGGAGAAAAAAATGAGTGAATGCAATCATGACTGTTCAAGCTGCAGCAGCAACTGCGGAGAAAGAACAGAACCACAGAGCTTTATTGAAAAGCCACATGAACTTTCAAAGATCAAAAAAGTAATTGCAGTAGTCAGCGGAAAGGGAGGAGTGGGAAAATCCCTGGTAACTTCCATCCTGGCCGTAATGATGAACAACAAGGGATATAAGACAGCAATTCTCGATGCGGACATCACAGGACCTTCCATTCCTAAGGCTTTCGGCGTGTGCGACAGACCTAAGCAGGACGGAGACGGATTCCTCCCTGTAAAGAGCAGAACAGGTGTAAGCATCATGTCCCTCAACCTTCTTCTGGAGAACGAGAGCGATCCTGTTATCTGGAGAGGACCGGTTATCGCAGGAGCTGTAAAGCAGTTCTGGACAGACGTTATCTGGGGAGATATCGACTATATGTTCATCGACATGCCTCCGGGAACAGGAGATGTGGCACTGACAGTATTCCAGAGCATTCCTATCGACGGAATCGTTATCGTTACATCACCTCAGGAGCTGGTTTCCATGATTGTGGAAAAGGCTGTGAACATGGCCAAGACCATGGACATTCCTATTCTCGGAATGGTAGAGAACATGAGCTATGTAAAGTGTCCTGACTGCAACAAGCAGATTAAGATCTTCGGCGAAAGCAATATCGATAAGATTGCCGCTGAAAACGGCCTTGAAGTTTTGGCAAAGCTGCCTATCGACCCTGAGCTTGCATCTTTGGTTGACAAGGGCTGTATCGAGCT
>JAZNLX010000092.1:0-2742 GCA_045579325.1 Spirochaetia bacterium | reverse complement strand
ACTGTATATTCGTCAAATTCAAAATGGTTCTGCTTGAGAACCGACATTCTCTCGCCGGGAGTAATTGTTACCACGCCGTCGCTTGCTTCGATTTCTCCCGAAAGAATCTTGAGAAATGTTGATTTACCGCTTCCGTTTGCTCCGATAAGGCCGTAACAGTTGCCCGGAGTAAACTTGAGATTCACGTCCTTGAACAGAACGCGTTCTCCGTATTTAAGAGTTATGCTGCTTGTACTGATCATGTATATAGTTATAGATTTTTAAGGAAAAAATTACAATAGAAACAAAAAAAAAGCTCCTCTTGCGAGGAGCTTTTGTTAAAAATCTATCTAATGGTTAGATTAGAAATCAATCTTTGTTACGAAGTAGAGTCCGCTTTCAGAAGCTACGTTTCCGTCTGTGTTAAGTGTAAGGAAGAGGTCTCCCTGGTTAGCAGATACGTTTTCGTCAACATAGATGTAACCGAGCTTGTAGCAAACACCCTTTTCTGGTTTTGCAACAAGACCAATTTCGAATGACTGAAGAGTTTCGTCACCAGCCTGAACTTCTTTGTAATCACCGAATGCGAATGCTGCACCAGCGTTAACTCCGAGCCAGTCAAGGAAGAAGTATTCAGCGTCAACTGCGAATACAGAAAGTGGTGAGTACTGGTCTTTGCCATAGTAATCTTCACCGAGCTGTCCTGCTACAGATGCGTTGATCTTAGCACCGAAAGCTTCGAAACCAGCTGATGCTGCCCATACGTAACCTGTGTCATCTGCATCGTTGTTATGTCCGTTGATGAATCCACCTACTGTTACGAGGTAGTCTGCGATAGCGAGTTCATAGAGAGCCTGAACACCGAATGTGTAAGCATCTTCAGCCTGTGCGTTCATGAAGTAAGCTTCAATCCAGAGTGGAAGGTCGATTTTTGCGAAATCGAATCCGGCACCTACGAGGTACTGAGCTTCGCCGTCAACAAATGCTTCATTTGATTTTGGCTGCTGTTCTGCGATTGTGTCGAACTCGAGTGCGAAGTAAGGCTGTACAAGACCGTCAGCAAACTTAAGATTAATCATAGCACCGAAGTCCTTGTCCATGATTACGTTGTCGAGTGTATCAGAATCTTCGTATGCGAAACCTGTGAAAGCTACCTTATCTTTTGTTTCCCATGCGTTAAGACCGATGTCTGTAGAAATTCCGATTCCTTCAAGACCGAAGAATTTTCCCCAGTCAGACTGTACTCTGAAGTAGTTGAATGAAGGTGTTCCTTCTGGGTATGTTCCTTCTGGTGTTCTTGCGAATTTGTTCCATGAACCATCTTCTTCAAGTTCGATAGCCATCTTTGTGTAGTCACCGATTGATCCCTTGATGTCTACTTCGCCCTTGTCCCAACAGTCTTTGAATCTTGCCTGATCGTCGTTGTCGAAACCATTAATCATGTAATAGTCGAATTCGCCGCTGATTGTAAGTTCTGAGAAAACAGGCATAGCAGCAAAAACCAAAACCATAGCCAAAACTAAAAGTTTTTTCATTTTTTTGTTCTCCTTTGTTCTTTTGGGGCTCCAATCTACGATTGAAGGTATCCCCATATAATAATTCTATTTGATTATACCAATATTAACTTCTGCTGTCAACAATATTTTTTTCTTTTTTACCTGAGTCCGTAGTTGTCGATCACAAAGTCCAGATCTTTGTCTCCGCGGCCCGAAAGGTTTACCAGAATTGATTTTCTCGGATTCTCCTTTGCATACTTCATTCCGTAGGCCACCGCATGGGCGCTTTCCAGAGCCGGGATGATTCCCTCAGCCTTAGGTAATGTATAGAAGGCATCGAGACATTCTTCATCGTTTACTGTTGTGTATTTTACCCTTCCCAGGTCCTTCAGCAGGCAGTGCTCAGGTCCGCTTCCCGGATAATCGAGTCCGCTGGCAATGGAGTAAACAGGAAGAGGTTCTCCGTTCTTGTCCTGGAGCATATATGATCTGAAACCGTGGAGAATACCCGGTGTACCGTAGGAAAGGCTGGCTGCGTGGTCTCCGATCTGAAGGGAACGTCCTGCAGGCTCAACACCGATAAGCTCTGTTTCCTCGTCATCCAGAAATCCTGTGAACATTCCGATGGCATTGGAGCCGCCGCCCACACATGCTGTTACCGCATCAGGGAGCTCTCCTGTCATTTCATAGAACTGTTCTCTTGATTCGATTCCGATTACTCTCTGGAAATCCCTTACCAGAAGAGGGAACGGATGAGGTCCCAGTACGCTTCCGATACAGTAGAGTGTGTTTACCGGATCCTTAAGGTATGCTTCAAATGCCGCATCCACCGCTTCCTTCAGTGTCTTGAGGCCGTGGGTTACGGAAATTACGTTTGCACCCAGGAGTTTCATTCTCATTACATTTGGATGCTGCATGGCAATGTCAACTTCTCCCATGTAGATGTCGCATTCCAGACCGAAGTATGCGGCTGCTGTTGCAAGTGCCACTCCGTGCTGTCCCGCACCTGTTTCTGCAATGATCTTCTTCTTGCCCATGTATTTTGCCAGAAGTCCCTCTCCCATGCAGTGGTTAAGCTTGTGTGCTCCTGTGTGGTTAAGATCCTCTCTCTTGAGGTAGATTCTTCCGCCGCACATTTCTGAAAGCTTCTTGCAGAAATAGACCGGTGTAGGTCTTCCCTGGAAATGCTTTCTTATGCTTCTGAGTTCTGAGATAAATTCGTGAGATTTGCTGATTGAGTAGTATGCATCGTTTATTTTATTCATTT
>JAZNLX010000091.1:0-3893 GCA_045579325.1 Spirochaetia bacterium | reverse complement strand
CTATAGCCAATCCGGGAATAATAGCGCTGGAGGCGGCATTCAATCCGGCAGAAAGCGATTATCTCTATTTTCTGCTGAAGAACCGTGAAACAGGAGAGCACTTTTTTTCACGTAAGTTTTCGGAACACAGCAATGCCAGGTTTCTTTATCTGAAAAAATAAACTGAATGTTGAAAAGTCAGTATAATTGTATTATACTTAAAATCGGATAATTGTATGTTTCTCCCTGATGAAGTTATAAAGGAAATTTCTGACAGAACCGATATCGAAGCTCTTGTCGGGCGGTATGTGAACCTGCAGAGGGTGGGCGGCCGTCTTAAAGGGCTGTGTCCGTTTCATCAGGAAAAAACCCCTTCGTTTACAGTTTCTCCCGACAAAGGAGTTTTTCATTGCTTCGGCTGCAAGAAAGGGGGCAATGCCTTTACTTTTCTTATGGAGATGGAAAAGCTTACCTTTCCGGAGGCGGCTGAACAGCTGGCAAAATCGGCAGGCATATCTCTGGAGCAGTACAGACACAGGGGAAGCTTTGAGGGAATATCCGAAAAGCAGAAGCTTACCGAGCTCAACGACAAGGTAGCGGGAGCCCTTCATTATATACTGGTATCCAAGCCTGAAGGAAAAGCAGCGCTGGATTATCTTCTGGGCAGGGGTGTGTCCATGGAGATGATAGAGAAGTTCCGTCTGGGATATATGCCTGATGACCGTTACTGGCTCTATTCATTCCTTACAAAAAAGAATTATTCTCCCGAATTCCTTGCAACCAGCGGTCTTTTCTCGTCAAGATATCCCAGGATCTCCCTTTTTTCGGGACGTGTGATATTTCCTGTTTTTTCAAGACACGGAAACGTGATAGCCTTCGGCGGCAGGACTATGAAAAAGGATGAACAGCCGAAATACATAAATTCTCCCGAAACCCCCGCTTTCAGGAAGCATGAGGAGCTGTTCGGCATGAACTTTGCCGTTCAGGCCATGAGAAGGCAGGAATTCTGCTATGTGGTGGAAGGGTACATGGATGTGATAGCCATGAACCAGGCGGGTATTGAAAATGTGGTGGCGCCCCTGGGAACAGCCCTTACCGAAACCCAGGCCGGAATCATCAGGAGAAATGCTCCGAGGGCAGTTCTTCTGTTTGACGGAGACTCTGCCGGAATCAAGGCGGCGGAGCGTGGAAGCTTTATCTGCGAGAAGGAGAATCTTATCTGCGATATCGTTAAGCTGTCAGGAGATAAGGACCCGGCGGATGTTCTCAGGAACGGCGGAAAGGAGGCCTTGACAAAACAGCTTGAAAATGTTATAAATTGCTTTGATTTTATATTGGGTAACTCTTGCCGTAATTATGACATAAAGCATTTTGAGGGAATCAGGAAGCTTTATGAAAAGGTGTTTCCGCTTCTGGATATTACGGATTCTGAGGTACGCAGGGAACAGCGTCTGAAATCTGTAGCAGACAGTTTAAATGCCGATTACAGATCAGTTTACAATGATTATTACAAAAGTCGTAAAGGGGGAATCGGGAACACGTTAAGTGGCGCGGCGGCGGTACAGGATAACAGGATTTCCGCAGAACTGTATCTGCTTATTGCAACACTGGTCAATGAAGACTGTTTCGAGGAAGTAAGGGACGAGCTTACTGTGGGAGATTTTCTTGACAACAGGGCCAGAGAGCTGTTTATAGTCATGGAAGAATGCTTCAGGAAGGGAGTTTTCAAGGTTGATGTAATTCAGGAACAACTTGAAGATGTGAAACTCCGTGAAATAATAATGCAGAAGATTTTTTCCGATGAATTCAGACTCAATCCTGAAAAAATAGTCCGGGACAGTATCAATAACGTAAAGATGAACAATCTTCTGATGAAGCGTCAGAAGGTGGAACGTGCGCTGCGTAAGGCGGCGGCGGAGGATGCCTCTCAGCTGGAAGAACTCATAGCTGACAAAGCATATTATGACAAGGAAATAGAAAAACTAAAAGGAATGATAAATTAATGCTGGAGCTGGAAAAGAATTCTGACATTAAAAAACTTATTGAATACGGTAAATCAAAGAAAAAACTTTCATATGACGAAATAAACGAATTGCTGCCGAGCGATATCGTATCTTCCGACAAGATCGACGAAATCATCATGCTTCTGGAAAAGAACAACATTATCATCGAAGGGGACAACGAATACGATGATGAAGAGGAAGAGGAAGAAGAGGAAGAAGAGGAAGAAGAAGACGAAAACGGCAAGATTCTTTCCGGAGACAAAGACAGCACCATAGATGACCCCATAAGGCTCTATCTCCGTGAGATAGGACGCGAAAGCCTTTTGTCTGCCGAACAGGAAGTAAGCCTTTCCAAGCAGATGGAGGAAGGGGAGAATATACTCAAGAGGGTAATCAGGGAATCGGGAATCATTATTCCTGAATTTTTCAAGCTTGCCCAGAAAACATTTTCCAAGGTGGATCCGAAGGATCAGGAGATGTCCAAGAAGGAGCTTTCGGACTTCATGGCAGAGAGAAGAAGGCTCAATCAGTTCTACAAGGATTCTCTCAAGGACATAACCCCTGCGCTCAAGTCATATATCGAGCTCAAGAACAAGATCCTGACCATGGGGGGCGATATCCTGGAGGATGCGGCTCTCAGGAAAAAGGCAAAGAACATAATAAATCATCTGAAGGATGTGGATCTCCATCCGGAAGAAATTACAAAATTCTCGGAAAAGTTCATCAATGCGGCAAAGAAGATCGAAAAATGCATGGGTGAGCAGAAAAAGCTTGAGAAATGTCTCCATATCAACTCCGTGAAGGATCTCAGAAACCTGGGAAGAGGACTTGCCACAGCATCCAAGAGAGGCGAGATAGAGGAATCTCTCGGAATGCCGTCGGAGGAGATCAAGGAGAAAATCAGAATCATTCAGGTGAATGAAAAGAAGCTCCGTACCATAGAGGCAGATTTCGAGAATTCAATCGATGACATCGTGAAGATGGCCCACGAAATAGAAGAGGGCATGTCCATGATGAAAAATGCAAAAAATAAGCTTATTAAAGCGAATTTAAGACTTGTAGTAAGTATTGCCAAGAAGTATACTAACAGAGGACTGCAGTTCTTTGATCTGGTACAGGAAGGTAATATCGGTCTTATCAAGGCAGTAGAAAAGTTTGAATACCGCAAGGGATACAAGTTTTCGACCTATGCCACATGGTGGATCAGACAGGCCATTACAAGGTCGATTTCAGATCAGGCAAGAACCATCAGGGTTCCGGTTCACATGATTGAACAGATAAACAAGGTGGTGCGTGAATCAAGGCAGATGATGCAGCTTTTGGGACGTGAGCCGACCGATGATGAAATTGCAGAGAGACTTGGCTGGGAAGTCAAGAAGGTCAAGTCTGTCAAGAGTGTTGCCAGGGAGCCTATTTCCCTTGAAACTCCGATTGGAGAGGAAGAAGATTCACTTCTCGGAGACTTTATCGAGGATAAGGATGCTGAAAATCCGGCAACAAACACAGCATACAAGATGCTGCAGGACAATATGAGCGAAGTTCTTAAGGAGATTCCTCCGAGGGAGCAGGAAGTTCTTAAAATGAGATTCGGTCTTGAGGACGGATATCCTCTGACACTTGAAGAGGTCGGACTCTATTTTAATGTAACCCGTGAAAGAATCAGGCAGATTGAAGCCAAAGCTTTGAGAAGACTGAGACTTCCTGCGAGAAGCTGTCGTCTTAAGGACTATATTGAGTAAGGAGTATAAGGAAATGATGCAGGATGTTTTTGAACAATTGAAAGCTTTACAGGATGTACTTGAACAGCAGTACAGTGTTGAAAGGGAGCTTGAAGAAATTCCAAAGTCAATAAATACCAAGAAGGAGCTGCTTGCAAGGCTCAGAAAACTGTTTATTGACAAGAGCGAACAG
>JAZNLX010000090.1:0-3169 GCA_045579325.1 Spirochaetia bacterium | reverse complement strand
AGAACCGCCAGAGCCCGGACAGAATCCCCTTTCATGTACAGATTCTTTGCCTCTGCAAAGGAGGCATAACCGTTTTCCCCGGCGCCGCAGGAGGCAAGCAGAACTACGGCAAACACAAAAAGCAGCTTTTTCATACTCAATGAAAGGGGGAAAGGGGCATTCCTGATTCAATTTCCGTGTTGAAAAAAAAAGTCTGATGGAATATCATTGATTCATGGGAAAAGCAGAAAGTTTTGAAAAAAATAAACTGGTAATAGGAATACTCTCCACCAGACCCGAGGAAAAAAGCAGACTCAGAGCCATGCTGATTGATAAATTCGGCCCCATCGATTTTGAAAGCGAAGAATTTGATTTCAATTTTACAGACTACTATGTGCCTGAAATGGGAGATGGGATAAAGAGATATTTCTATTCATTCACGGATCTTGTGTCTCCCGATATGCTTTCCGACATCAAGCTGACCACCAACGAAATCGAAAAACTTTTTGCAGAAAATGAAAACAGAAAAATCAACATCGATCCCGGTCTTCTCAGTCTGAGCTCCCTTATTCTGGCATCCACCAAGAACAATGTCCACAGAATTCCGCTCCAGAAGGGAATCTACGGAGAAGTGACACTCATGTATTCAAAAAAACAGTTTCAGCTCCTGCCATGGACCTATGCTGATTACAGATCTCCCGAATATCATGTGATTTTTGAAGAAATGAGAAAAAATCTGAAGGTTAAACTGAAGCAGAAATAAAAATTTTCCTGTCTGTCATGCAGATATGAAAATTTTTCTGATTATCCTTGCCTTATTTACAAGTTCCTGTTCCCTGTTTTCCGATAAAGAGGAAGAGGTTTCCTTTATCATTCCCGAAATCCCGGAAGATTTTCCCCCGGTCAGTATCAAAAAATACAAGATCACGGTTACAAACAGCAGCCACAGCTTCTTTTACCTGCCCCCGGACAGGAAAAGCTTCAGGCTTACACTGCCGGTTTCCGAGCTGACAGCCGTGCTTGCATACCCTGTTCTGGAAAATACGCTGCTCAAGCCGGCAGGATTCATTGTCAGCGGCAACCTGTCCGGCATAAATCGTATGAGCTGGGAAGAGGGTTTCGGGGCAGAAGCTCTTTCCCTTGCAGCTTCCGGCAGCTATACCGAAAACCTGAATATCTCCCTTTACAAAAAAAGACTCCTGGAGACCTCCGGAGGAAACCCCTGGTGTCTTGACAGGGACAAGGCAGTCTACGGTCTCAGATACGGAATATTCAACGGTTCATACATAAAAAAAAGAAGCACCTATAATCTGGCTCTTCCCGGAGAAAACGAAAACTGGTACCGCGACTACCCCGGACATACGGAAAGCTGCGGATCGGCAGATATGAAAATAATGGATGGAGAAAATGTCTTCATCAACCGGGAAGGAACTGTTTCCCTGTGGATCTTTGCGGATAATTTAAGCTGGATTGCGGTCTACAGCGATGTCAGAGGCGGATTATCCGGGAATTGGTAATTCTTTCAAATCCCTGTTTTGTAACCAGATAATCGTTTTCAAGCCTGATTCCTCCCGATTCCGGAGTATAGATTCCGGGTTCGATGGTAAAAATCATTCCGGCTTCCATTTTTGTATCTTCATCACGTCTGCCAAGGAAAGGCATTTCATGGATATCCAGTCCGATTCCGTGCCCCAGGGAATGAGGCATCTCGTAGCCGTTTACCTTGATAAAGTTGGATACGGAAGAAGCCAGATCGTTGATGGAGGCTCCGGGATAAATTCCCTTTTCCGCAATCTTTACCGCCTGCTCTATGATATCTGTCATGTGCTGCTGTTCTTTTGTCAGGTTTCTGGTTACGGTCAGCGTCACATCTGTGGTATAGCCATCCTTCTTTACACCGAAATCGATGATGGAAAGCCCTTCGCCCGGAAACGGCAGCCCGGTATATGACGGAAAAGCATGGATATTGTTGCTTCTGGAAGGGCCGGCAACCAGGGTTTCAAACCCAAGCCCCTCTGCTCCGGCAATTCTTGCTTCCCGGTCAATCAGAAGTGCAATATCGGCCTCGGTAACATCACCGCTCCTTATGCATTTTTCTATTTTTTTAATGATGCTGTCGGTAATCAGAGCCCCTTCCCTAAAAATCCGGATTTCAGACTCATCCTTTACCCGGCGCATTTTCTTTATCCTTGAATCAAAATCTGCTTCACGGCAGATAAACCTGTATTCGGTACAGGCGGCATATTTCAGGAATTCAGGGTACGGAATAAGTCCCGGAAGCTCAATTACAGCCCCTTTTTCAAGTTTCTCTTCTTCGATTATCCCCATTACGGCGCGATAAAGATCCCGGCCGTAGCTGTTGTACGGTCTGACAGAGTCGCAGAAAGCCATTTTTTCCGCAAGATTGATATCCCACGGCAGAAGAATGCTCTTACCTGTGCTGAAAATAAAAAGAACTGCATCTGACGGATGCCCTGTCAGGTAACGGATATTGGAATTCCTCATCCCCTCCCGGTCGCAGAGCACAAGGAGATAAATACCCTCCCTTTCAAGAAGGGAGGATACACGTTTACGACGTTCCGAGTAAAAATCTTTCATTATCTTACAACAAAGTTGACAAGCTTTTCAGGAACAATGATAGTCTTGATGACTGTCTTTCCTTCGAGAAGTTCCTTGATTCTGCTGTTTGCAAGGGCCTCCTTCTCGATTGTCTCCTTTGAAACACCCTTAGGAAGCTCAAGCTGACTTCTGTTCTTGCTGTTGATCTGTACAACTACAGTCACCTTGTCCTCAACTGTAAGAGCCTCGTCCCATTCAGGCCACTGCTCAAGGGAGATTGACTTGTCATGTCCCAGTCTTTCCCAGAGTTCTTCTGCAAGATGAGGTGCGTAAGGGTTAAGCAGCATGAGGAATTTTTCCCACATTGCTTTAGGAAGCTCATCGTGACGGTTCACTTCGTTGATGAAAATCATCATCTGGGCAATTGCTGTGTTGAATTCCAGGTTTGCTGTATCGCATGAAACCTTCTTGATTGTCTTGTGAAGGAGTCTTTCAAGCTCGGCAGGTGCCTGGATATCTGTAAACTTCTTGTCTTCCGAAATTCTCCAGATTCTGTCCAGGAAGCGGTAAACTCCGGAAATACCGGTTGTTGACCAAGGCTTTGACACACTGAGAGGTCCCATGAACATTT
>JAZNLX010000089.1:0-2024 GCA_045579325.1 Spirochaetia bacterium | reverse complement strand
CCTAAATTACTTCCGGAGCAAGAGAAATAATCTTCATCTGATCTACATCTCTGAGTTCTCTTGCAACTGGTCCAAAAATTCTCTTACCCTTAGGTGCGAGACTTGCATCCAGAATTACACAGGCATTGTCATCAAATCTGATGTAAGTTCCGTCATTTCTTCTGATCTTACTGGTTGTTCTGACAATAACTGCCTTATGTACATCACCTTTTTTGATAGGTGCATTAGGAATAGCATCTTTTACAGCTACTACAATGATTTCTCCGATTCCGGCAGTATTCTTGTGGCTTCCGCCGAGAACCTTGATACACTGTACGATTTTAGCTCCGCTATTATCTGCTACATTCAGATATGTCTGCATCTGTATCATATCTTAACCACACTCCTTAACATCAACCTTGATTATTTAGCCCGCTCTACAACTTCGAGAAGCTTCCAGCACTTTTCCTTACTGATCGGTCTTGACTGAATTACTCTTACAGTATCTCCGATATGTGCATCGTTCAACTCGTCATGAGCCTTAACTTTCTTGGTTCTAACGACATACTTCTTGTACAATCTGTGAAGTGTTTTTGTAACAATAGCAACAACGATTGTCTTTTCCATCTTATCGCTGACAACAAGACCTGTATAAATTTTCTTGCCGATAATTTTATTTTCCATGTCAGTTCTCCTACCTTATTCCAAGATTTTTTTCATGGATAAGTGTCTTAACTCTGGCAATCTGTCTTCTGATAGTCCTTTTTTCTACAGGATTCTCAAGATGACCAAGAACTGTCTTGAATCTCAAATCCATATGTTTCTTCTTCAGTTCTTCATATTTAGCAAGAAGTTCTTCATGTGTAAGTTCTTTAAAGCTGTTTTTCATAATTTACTCCATGTCCCTTCTCAATACGAATTTTGTTTTTATCGGCAATTTATCTCCTGCAAGTTCCATAGCCTGTCTTGCAAGCTCAGGAGAAACACCGCCCATTTCAAACATTACCATTCCAGGCTTAACTACAGCTACCCAGTGTTCTGGTGCTCCCTTACCTTTACCCATTCTGGTTTCGGCAGGTTTCTTTGTGTAAGGCATATCAGGGAAAATTCTGATCCAAACCTTACCACCTCTTTTGATAGTTCTGGTCATTGCAACACGGGCTGCTTCGATCTGTCTGTTTGTAATCCACTTTGGTTCAAGTGCAACCAGACCGTATTCTCCGAAGGAGATTGTATTACCTCTGTGTGCATTTCCGGTCAAGCTTCCGCTGCTGCGGTTTCTTTTTCTATATTTAGTACGTTTTGGACTAAGCATGACTTACTCTCCCTGACCTACAGTCTTTCTTGCTCTTTTCTTAGCAACAAGCTGACCTGCATCATCTTTCATATCTTTCTTGAGTATTTCACCGTTGAAAACCCATACCTTGACACCAATGATACCGAATGTAGTATTTGCTTCAGCGAAACCGTAGTCGATGTCGGCACGGAATGTATGCAGTGGAATACGACCTTCCTTGTGCTGCTGTACTCTGGCCATTTCAGCACCTGCCAGTCTTCCGGCAATTCTGATCTTGATTCCCTGAGCGCCGCCTCTCATTGCTCCGCTTACACACTGTTTAAGAACTTTTCTGAAGGAGCTCTTTGATTTAAGCTGTCTTGCAACATTGAAAGCAATAAGCTGAGCATTAACTTCAGGTTTCTTAAGCTCTTTAATCTTAACCTGAATTTTCTTTCCTGGAACAACTTTCTGGAGTCTTTCACCGATCTTCTCGATTGTTACTCCCTTTGCGCCGATAAGAACACCCGGTTTTGATGTTTCTACAACAACGGTGATTCTCTGTGGCTGTCTGATAATTTCAACTTCTGAAATTTCTGCTCCCTTTGTTTCAGGACATTTTTCAAGTTCTTTTCTCAAAATAAGATCTTCATGAAGTGTCTGAGCATATTCACGAGGATCAACATACCATTTAGACTTCCAGGTTTTATTTACTCCAAGTCTCAAGCCTACTGGATTAACTTTCTGTCCCAACTTATTCCCCCACCTT
>JAZNLX010000088.1:0-4086 GCA_045579325.1 Spirochaetia bacterium | reverse complement strand
ACTCTGCCTTTCAACTCCTTGGCTCACAGAACGACATGGCTACGATCCGACTTTATCTGACAAACAGCGGAGTTCATCTCATGGCAATCAGCGAAACCCAGAAATTCGGCCACGTTACCTATTTCTTCAACGGAAACAGACAGGGCAAATTCAGCGAGGAGCTGGAGGACTATGTGGAAGTGCCTTCCGATGTGGTGCCGTTCGAACAGAGACCTTGGATGAAGTGTGCCGAAATCACCGACAAGGTTATAGAAGCTGTGAAAAGCGGAAAATATGAGCATATCCGCCTCAATTATCCGAACGGAGACATGGTGGGACATACCGGAGTATTCAATGCGGTAGTATGCTCCATGGAAGCAATGGACCTCCAGCTGGGAAGACTGAAGGCAGCCATTGAGGAAGCCGGCGGAATCCTGTGCCTGACAGCAGACCACGGAAACTCCGATGACATGTTTGTCCACGCCAAAGACGGAAGAATCAAGACTGACGAGAACGGGGAACCGAGAACCAAGACCTCCCATTCCCTGAACCTGGTGCCGGCCATTATCTACGACCCTGAGTACAAGGGAGAGTACGATACCGAAAACCTGAACCAGGGGCTCGGAATCAGCTCCTGGCCTGCAACCCTGCTCAGCCTCATGGGCTATTTCCCGCCGGAGGAATACGACAAGTCAATCATCAACATGAAATAAAATAAGGGCTGTCTGAAAAGGCAGCCTTTTTTATTGAGCCGGCGTATTTAAAAAAAGTGTTTTCTGCTATAATGCCCCATTATGAAGGAAAGAATTGTAACCCGTAATTTCGTATGTACTTTTTCTGCTCAGCTCAGTATTGCGCTGGTTATGTATACAATGATGTCCACCATTACCGAATATGCGGCTGCCATGGGGGTTTCCGCAACTGTGGCGGGCTTTGTTTCAGGTATCTATGTTTTCGGCGGGCTTTTCTCGCGCCTTTTTTCAGGGCCTGTAATGAAAAGGTTCGGCTGGAAGAACATAGCCGTGATTTTCGGTATTCTCCATTTCGGTGCCAGCTGTTTTTATATGGCTGCCGACAGTGCCGCCATGCTGCTTGTTATCCGCTTTCTTCACGGGCTGGGATTCGGTGCTTCTTCCAGTGCCATCATGATTATCGGAATGGCGGGACTGCCTAGGAGCAGATACGGAGAGGCTACCGGATACTTCATGCTTTCCACAGCTCTCGGTATAGCGCTGGGCCCTTTTTTCGGAGGTCTCATTTACGACTTTTTCGGGGGAACCGGCTGTTTTGCGGCATCTTCCGTCCTTTCCTTCCTGATAGTACTTTTTATCCTGGGTGTCGATACCCGGAATCTGGATCCGTGGTATGCAAACCGGAATAATCCTGTTTCTGCGGAGCGTAAGCCTTTTACCCTTTCTTCCATCTTTGAAATTAAGGCTGTACCTGTTTCGCTCTGTATTTTTTTCCTGTGCTTCGGTTATGCGGCGCTTATGTCCTTTCACCGTCTTTATGCTCAGTTTTTGGGTATGACCGGGGAATTTTCCTGTTTTTTCCTGATCTATGCTCTGGTGCTGGTTTTTTCACGCCCTTTTGCCGGAAAGCTTCAGGATAAGTTCGGCGACAATGCGGTGTGTTATCCGTGCATTACGGCTCAGGCTGTGGGTATCGCGCTTCTGGCCTGGAAACCGTGTATGGCCACAATCGTAATCTGCGCAGTATGCGGTGCCCTGGGATACGGTACCCTCAATGCCACCATGAATGTTATAGTCAACCGGCGTGTGGACAATGACCGGCGCCCTTATGCCATATCCACCTATTGGGCTTTTTCCGATATCGGAGTAGGGCTTGCTCCCGCATTCCTTGGGTTTGTGGCTACGGAAGCAGGCTTTTATGCCCTCTATTACGTAGGAGCCCTGTTCTTCCTGGCCGCACTTCCTATTTACTGGTATTTCCACGGCAGGAAGCAGACCAAAGGCTGATTCAGCATCAATTTTTTTCTGATTTTTTCTCCAGTCCCGAAACCACTATGGTACATGCGGCATCCCCTGTAATGTTGATTACGGTACGTCCCATGTCAAAGATACGGTCTACTCCGGCTACAATGGCAATTCCTTCCAGCGGTATGTTAACACTCTGAAGAACCATGGTCAGCATTATCACTCCGGCTCCCGGTACACCTGCAGTTCCCACAGAAGCCAGGGTAGTGGTGATGATAATGGTAATCATCTGTCCCAAGGTCAGGTCGATTCCGAAGCAGCATGCGATAAATACGGCACATACTCCCTGGTAGATTGCAGTTCCGTCCATGTTTATGGTTGCTCCCAGAGGAAGAACGAAAGATGTGATATTCTTGTCAGCACCCAGCTTTTCGGCACATTCCCTGTTGATAGGAAGCGTACTTACGGAAGATGATGAGGAGAATGCAAAGATTATGGCAGGAATCATTTCCTTGAAGAATTTCAGCGGAGAAATATTTCCCAGTGTCTTTACTGTTATCGAGTATACCACTGCGGCATGAGTTATGTATCCGATGTATGTGACCAGTATGACAATTGCAAGGTTACCCAGAATGTCGGCTCCGTTTGCAGCTACCACCGGGCAGATAAGACATGCGACCGCGAAAGGGCTTATATTCAGGATGGTATCGATAATATTGACAAAAACCTCGTTGAAGCTTTCGATGACAGCAGCAGCCGGTTTTCCTTTTTCTCCCACAGACAGGATCCCGAATCCTATGAAAAGGGCAACCATGATTACCTGAAGCATGTTGGCGTTAAGAAGCGGTGCTACTATGTTAGACGGAAAAAGGTTAATGATAGTGGTGATAAAATCCTGATTTGCAGGAGCTTTATAGGCGAGATCCGAAGTATTGATAGGAGTAAAAATTTGCATACTCTTTGCCAGAGTGGAAAGTAAAAGGGCCAGTGCAATGGCAAAGGCTGTTGTGACTATATAGTAGATCAGGGTCTTGATACCTACGCTTCCCACCTTGCGTATATCCCTCATGGAAATTACCCCCGAGATGATAGAAAGAAGTACTATCGGAACAACCACGAACTTCAGCAGATTAAGGAATATGGTTCCCCAAGGTTTGATATATTTGTTTGCGATTTCAACACCGCCGTCAATGTTTATAAATATGATACCTGCGGCAATACCTACCGTAAGACCGATGAAGATTCTGACGGCCAGCGGCATTTTCTTTCCTGACATAAGCTTTTCCTTGGAATTGAATTTATATATAATAAATGAAATTATCAGATTTGGTTTGATTAGGCAATAAAAAAACATGAAGTATGAAAATATAGTTAAAGCAGAATTCATAAGCAGACCCAACCGCTTTATAGCCCGTGTCCTGTTGGACGGCCGGGAAGAGACAGTTCATGTCAAGAACACGGGGCGGTGCAGGGAGCTGCTGGTTCCCGGGGCGGCCGTCTACCTGGAAAGGGGAAGCAATCCTGCCAGAAAGACAGCCTTTGACCTGGTTACGGTGGAAAAGATCATGCCGGACGGCAGTACAAATCCCGTAAACATGGACAGCCAGGCTCCCAACAGGATTGCAGCAGAGTGGATTTCCGGAAACCGGGAGCTTTTTCCCGGAATCATCGAACTCCGGCCCGAATTCAAGGTCGGAAAATCCAGATTCGATTTCTTTATAAGATATAGGGATGTTTCAGGTACCGAAAGAAAAATGCTTCTGGAGGTAAAGGGGTGCACTCTGGAAAAGGAGGGAACGGCCATGTTTCCCGATGCTCCCACCGAAAGGGACGCCCGGCATATGAGAGAGCTTGCAGAACTGGCCCGGTCCGGGGAATACCTGTGCGGGGTTCTCATTGTCATCCAGATGAAGGGGTGCAGCCGTTTTATACCCAACCGGGAAACCGATCCTGCCTTTGCCGATGCCCTGAAAGCCGCTTCCGAGGCTGGGGTACGGATCATGGCTGTGGACTGCCGGGTTGTTCCGGGTACCGTGACTGCCGATGTTTCCGTTCCCGTGATTTTGGTTTAGTTTTCCTGAAATAATTCATGTTCCGCAAGACAAAATAAAACTTCTGTGTTATATCATAAATTATGGTATCATTGGTTTTATCTTTTGTGGTTCTTTTT
>JAZNLX010000087.1:0-3602 GCA_045579325.1 Spirochaetia bacterium | reverse complement strand
CAATGCCGACTTCGACGGAGACCAGATGGCTGTCCATCTGCCTCTTACACAGGCTGCACAGATTGAGTGCTGGACTCTCATGATGTCTATCAATAACCTCCTTAACCCTGCAAACGGTATGCCGATTGTATTCCCGTCCCTTGATATGGTTCTGGGTATCCATCAGCTTACTTCCATCAAGCCTGATGCCAAGGGTACAGGAAAGTATTTCACTTCATTTGATGAAGTGCTTATGGCTCTTGATGCAAAATCAGTAGAATTCCAGGCTCTTATCAACATCAAGGTTGAAGGAAAATACATTGAAACCACACCGGGCCGTCTCATTTTCAACGAACGCCTTCCTGAAGTTGTAGGTTATCTCAACAAGACAGTAAGGGATAAGGACGGAAACGTTATCTGTGAAGGTTACAAGGATAAGGAAATCAAGAAGCTTATCTTTGACTGCTACAAGAAGCACGGACCTGCAGTTACAGTTCAGTTCCTGGATGAAGTAAAGGCTCTCGGTTTCAAATATGCAACAAAATTCGGTTCTACAATCAGTATGGCCGATATTCTCGTTCCTCCTGAAAAGAAGGAAATCATCGAAAAGTCCAACAAGGAAGTCGAAGATATCCAGAGACAGTACAGTGACGGTATTATCACTCAGGAAGAGCGCTATAACAAGGTTAAGGATATCTGGGGTAAGACAACAGAAGACCTTACCAACGTACTTGTAAAGAGACTCAGTGAAGACAGAAAGGGCTTCAACCCGGTTTACCTGATGACAAACTCAGGAGCCAGAGGTAGCCGTGTACAGCTCCGTCAGCTGGCTGCAATGAGAGGTCTCATGCAGAAACCTTCCGGAGAAATCATCGAGCTCCCTATCAAGTCAAACTTCAAGGAAGGACTTTCCATTATCGAGTTCTTTATCTCAACCAGCGGAGCAAGAAAGGGTCTTACAGATACAGCCCTCAAGACTGCAGACGCCGGTTATCTTACAAGACGTCTTGTTGATATCGCACAGGATGTGGTTGTCAACGAAGAGGACTGCGGTACAATCAACGGAACAGTTATCGAAGCTCTCAAGAACGGAGATGAAGTGGTTGATTCTCTTTCCAACAGAATTGTGGGAAGATTTACCCTTGAAAGAGTTAAGCATCCTATCACAGGTGAAATCATCATTGATGTAAACGAAGAGATTACTGAAGAAAAGGCAAAGGAAATCGAAGAAGCCGGAATCGAGAAAGTAAGAATCAGAAGCGTACTTACCTGTGGTGCAAGATACGGTGTCTGCAGAAAGTGTTACGGCAGAAAACTTGCAAACAACAGAACTGTTGAAATCGGTGAAGCAGTAGGTATCATCGCTGCCCAGTCAATCGGTCAGCCGGGTACACAGCTTACCATGAGAACCTTCCATATCGGTGGTGCTGCACAGAAGGCCGGTGAGGAAAACAGAGTCAGCCTCAAGTACCCTGCATATATAAAGGAAATAAAAGGTAACACAGTAAAAACAGAAAGCGGAGAAACCCTTTTTACAAGAAAGGGAAGTCTTATCGTAAATAAAATTCTTATTGCCAGAGATATTCTCGAAGGTGATGAGCTTCTGGTTGAAGACGGACAGATGGTTATTCCGGGCACACCTCTTATCAAGCGCGGCGAAGAGACAGTTTGTGCCACAAACAAGGCAAATGTGCATGTATTCGGAAACCAGCTCCTGTCATTGGCACATGAACAGAAGATCGAGATCAAAACCGGTTCTGAGCTTTTGAAATTCGAGGACAGCTGTGTAGCTGCCGGTGATACAATTGCTAAATTTGATCCGTTCTCTGAACCAATCATTGCCGAGTACAACGGAACAATCAAATTCTCTGATATTATCCTTAATTCCACATTAAAGGAAGAAATCAATGCAGATACAGGAGTTACAGAGAAGAAGATTCTTGACGGAAGCATTGAATCACTTCAGCCACGTATCTCAATTGTTGACAATACAGGAGAAGAGCTTGCAGTTTATTATCTCCCTGGCGGTTCCTACATCAATGTTAATGACGGGGAAGAGATAAAAGCAGGTAAGATTCTTGCCAAGATGCTCAAGGATAACATCAAGTCTTCCGGAGATATCACCGGTGGTCTTCCAAGAGTCGAAGAGCTTTTCGAAGCAAGAATTCCGAAGAACATAGCCGTACTGGCTCAGATTTCAGGAAAGGTTAAGTTCGGTCCTATCAGCAAGGGCAAGAGAATCATTATTATCACAGATGACAGGGAAAGGGATTTCAAGCATCTCGTACCTATGGGCAAGCATCTCCTCGTAAGGGACGGAGATATTGTTGAAGCCGGAGATGAACTGTGCGACGGCGAAAAGGATCTTCACGATATTCTGGATATTCTGGGAGAAAATGCTCTCCAGACATATCTCATGAATGAAGTTCAGGCTGTGTACAGACTTCAGGGTGTAGGAATCAACGACAAGCATCTGGGTGTTATCATCCGCCAGATGATGCGCAAGGTTGAAATCACACATGTGGGTGATACAAGCTTTATCCAGGGTCATCAGATTGATAAGTTCCGTTTCCAGGAAGAAAACAAGCGCGTAATGGCCGAAGGTGGTGAACCTGCAATTGCAAAACCATTGCTCCTTGGTATCACAAGGGCAGCTCTTACAATTGATTCATTCCTTTCTGCTGCTTCATTCCAGGAAACAACAAGAGTTCTTACAAATGCAGCTATTGCCGGAAAAGCCGACCATCTCAGAGGTCTTAAGGAAAACCTCCTTATCGGACACCTGATCCCGGCCGGAACAGGTAACAAGTCTTACAGAAAGATAAAGCTGTATGATGACCAGAATGAAGATCTGGATGTAACAGTTCAGAATATCATCGAGGCACGTAAGAGAGCAGAACAGGAAGCTGCCGAAAAAACACCGGTTCAGCCTGCTGTTGAAGAGCTTTAACAAAACCTTTGTGGGGTATATTTTTGCCCCACTTGACTTTTTTCGGACGGATTGTTAATCTAAAGTTCGGAAAATAATGAAAATTATATAGGAGAATTGTTGCTAAATGCCTACAATAAATCAGTTAATCAGAAAAGGCAGAAAGACGGTTAATAAAAAGACCAAGTCCCCTGCTCTTGAAAGCTGTCCTCAGAAAAGAGGCGTATGTACAAGAGTTATGACTGTAACACCAAAAAAGCCTAACTCAGCTCTGAGAAAAGTTGCCAGAGTAAGACTTTCCAACGGTATTGAAGTTACAGCTTATATCCCTGGTATCGGACATAACCTGCAGGAACACTCCGTTATCCTCCTGAGAGGCGGTAGAGTAAAGGACCTTCCTGGAGTTAGATATCACATCATCAGAGGTGCTAAAGATACTCTCGGTGTTGAAGACAGAAAAAGATCACGTTCCAAGTACGGAACCAAAAAACCAAAGGCTTGATAAAAGGATTTATAGATGTCTAGAAGAAGTGGTGCTACAAAAAGGGATTTTATTCCTGATCCAAGATACGGAAGTACTGTTGTTGCAAAATTCATTACACGCATGATGTTTGACGGAAAAAAGACCATCAGCACAAAGATCATGTACGAAGCAATGGATTTCCTCGGTAAGAAAACTGATAAGGCTCCTATG
>JAZNLX010000086.1:0-7205 GCA_045579325.1 Spirochaetia bacterium | reverse complement strand
GCTACGATCCGCCTTGTCATACTCTCCATGTTCCTGGCAAATCTGATGCCTTTTTCACCGGTCAAAGGGACAAATGCCCTTTTCCTTCCCGGTCAGGCTGCATTCGGCAATTCCATGATTTTTCTCATGATAATAACTTTTATCCTGCTGGTTTCGATATTTATCCAGAACAGGAACTTTGAGTATCTGAATATGGCTGTAAGCGTGATCTTCATGTTTGTGGGCTCTTCGGTCCTTTTCTATTCATCAACCTTCCTTCCTGCACTTTTCGGTCTGATCCTGCTTACGGTAGGTACGGTATTCATTTCATACCGTATCCACCGGCTTTATCTGTGGGACTGATTATTTTTCGATTTCCCTGATAAGATTTACCATCTCAATGGCACTTACGGCACAGTCGTAGCCTTTGTTTCCGGCTTTGGTTCCGGCTCTTTCGATGGCCTGTTCGATGGTATCTGTGGTAAGAACACCGAACATTACAGGAATACCGCTGGAAAGACTTACGGATGCGATTCCCTTTGAAACCTCGCTGCATACATAGTCATAGTGATCTGTGCTTCCCCTGATTACGGCACCGAGACAGATGATTGCCTCGTATTTTCCGCTGGCTGCCATTCTTGATGCAATAAGAGGAATCTCGAATGCACCCGGAACCCATGCAACTGTAATGTCGTCCTCCGAAACATCGTGACGTACAAGGGCATCCATAGCTCCGCCGAGAAGCTTGGATGTGATGAATTCATTGAAACGGGAAGCTACGATTCCCACCTTTATTCCTTTTGATACAAGATTTCCTTCGATAGTTTTCATTATATGTTTCTCCTTTATTAGTATTTAAGAATATGTCCCATGCGTTTCTGTTTTGTCTGGAGATAAAACAGGTCATGATCTGTGGCATCCACCTGAATAGGAACTCTCTCCTTGATTTCCATACCGAATTCGGCAAGCTGATACACCTTATCCGGATTGTTTGTAAGCAGCTTCATGGTCTTTACCCCCAGATTCTTGAGAATCTGTGCGCCGATATAGTATTCTCTTTCGTCGCCTGCAAAACCTAGGGCAATGTTTGCGTCGAAGGTATCCATTCCCTGCTCCTGAAGTTCATAGGCACGGAGCTTGTTTATAAGTCCGATTCCACGCCCTTCCTGACGCATGTAGAGGAGAACTCCGCGCCCCTCCTTCTCTATCTGCTCCATGGCAGATGCAAGCTGCTGCCCGCAGTCACAGCGGAGAGATCCGAAAGCATCTCCGGTAAGACATTCTGAATGAACACGGCAGAGCACATCTTCTCCGTCCCCGATTTCCCCTTTTACCAACGCCACGTGATGCTCGCCGTTGAGGCAGTTCACATAGCCGTAGGCCTTGAAATCGCCGTACTTTGTAGGCATCTTGGTAACAGCCACCCTCTCCACAAGCTTTTCGTGACATTTGCGGTAGTTGATGAGATCGTGGATGGTTATGAACTTGATGTTCCATTTCTCGGCAAGCTTCATGAGCTCTGTGGTTCTCATCATGGTTCCGTCATCCCTCATGATCTCGCAGCAGAGTCCGCACTCTTTCAGCCCTGCAAGACGACAGAGATCCACGGTTGCTTCTGTATGACCGGTTCTTTCCAGAACACCGTTCTTCTTGGCCAGCAGTGGAAACATATGTCCCGGTCTGCGGAAATCCTCCGGTTTTGAATCCTCATCCACACATTTCATGGCTGTTACCGATCTTTCGGCAGCAGAAATACCTGTGGATGTGGAAACGTGGTCTATGGACACGGTAAAAGCTGTCTCATGGTTATCTGTATTCTGAGTTACCATCTGAGGCAGATCAAGCTGCTTTATATATTTTTCGGACATAGGCATGCAGATAAGCCCCTTGCCGTAGGATGCCATGAAGTTCACGTTTTCGGTGGTGGCAAACTGGGCGGCACAGATGAAATCCCCTTCATTTTCTCTGTCCGGATCATCTACCGCAAGGATAATCTTTCCCTGCCTGAGATCCTCCAATGCCTCTTCAATGGTATTGAATCTGTTCATTGATGTTCTCCTTAAAATCCGCACCTTGCCAGGAATTCCTCGGTTATTCCCCCTTTTCCGGAGGCTGTTCCGCTGCTTCCCTTTACAAAGCGCTCTATATATTTTCCTATAATATCGTTTTCAAGATTGACCGTATCTCCGACCCTGCATTCATGAAGAACAGTTACCTCATTTGTGTGGGGAATGGTGGATACGGAAAAGCTGTTTCCGTTTACTTCAGCCACAGTCAGGCTTATACCGCTGATGGCTACCGACCCTTTTTCCACTATATATTTCATTATTTCAGCTGTGGTTTCGATTGTATACCAGAGAGCTATACCGTCCCGTCTGATCTTTATGATCTTACCGGTTCCGTCTATGTGGCCGCTTACGATATGCCCGCCGAAACGGCCGTCAGCTGCCATGGCTCTTTCCAGATTGACCCGGCTTCCCACCCTGAGGGATGAAAATGATGAACGTTTTATGGTTTCATGCATGACATCCACGGTAAATGACCCGGAAGTAAAACCGGTAACAGTAAGGCAGATTCCGTTTACCGCAATACTGTCCCCCAGATGAACATCCTCAAGCACACGGGAAGCCTTTACGGTAAGCCGGGCAGAATCCTGCCCGCTCCCTATCTTTTCCACAGTTCCTATTTCTTCAATTATTCCCGTAAACATGGGTATCAACCTCACTTTCAATCAGAATATCGGAGCCGAGACGGAGGATTCTGCTGTTCCGGAGCATAAGGCAATGTTCGGGATCTTCAAACCCCTGCCCTTCCACCGGAGTTCTTGCATCCTCACCTCCAAGAACCTTGGGTGCGATATAGGTCTGAACCTTGTGCACTGCTCCTGCCTTGATTGCAGACCAGCCCAGGGTTCCTCCCCCTTCCAGGAGTATGCTGCTGATTTTCTCCTTTCCCAGCTTTTTCATCAGGTCCTTTATATCCAGATGCCCATCCTGCTTATCGGTAACCAGGATACGGCACCCCTTTTCAATATAGTTGCTCCATCTGGCTTCATCTGTACAGCAGGTGGCAATTATCAGAGGAATTTCCCGGGCAGTGGAAACCAGATTGGAATCCAAAGGGGTCCTGAGTCCGGTATCACACACTATGCGTATTGGGTTCTTTCCTCCGGGAATACGGCAGTTCAGCATGGGGTTGTCTGCAAGCACTGTTCCGACACCCACCATTATGGCCTGGTTCTCGTGCCTCATCCTGTGTACATGTTCCCGGGCTTCACTTCCGGTAATCCATCTGGATTTTCCCGTATATGCCGCGATCTTGCCATCTATTGTCATGGCATACTTAAGTGTAACATACGGAGTTCCTGTCCTTATGTAGTGAAAGAATGCTGTATTGAGCTTTTCACATTCCTCCTGCAGTATCCCGGTTATGACTTCTATACCGTGGTCCCTCAGAATCTGTACCCCTTTTCCGCTTACGGCAGGATTGGGATCTCCGCTTCCCATGAATACACGGCGTATACCGGCATCGATAAGGGCATCTGTGCAAGGAGGTTGCTTTCCGAAATGGCAGCAAGGCTCCAGAGTCACGTATATATCGGCACCGGCCGGATTTTCGGTACAAGAAGAGAGGGCTTCCCTTTCTGCATGAAGACCGCCGCAGCACTTGTGGTATCCCTGTCCGATTATCTTACCGTCCCTGACAACAACAGCACCTACCATAGGATTTGGACAGGCTCTTCCGGCCCCTTTCCGTGCCAGCTCCAGTGCCAGTTTCATATACTCTTCGTGGCTCACTTACGCTCCTCCAAAAAAATCAACCCCGGTCAGACATATCTTCCGGGGCATAAAAAAAGGAATATCATAGATATTCCAGAGCGTTCAAAAACTTCTTCTACCATCCAGACTGTACTGTCGGTTTTGGAATTTCACCAAATCCTGCGCTGAGCGCTCGCGGACTTTACCGCCGGTCGGGAGTCTAACCCTGCCCTGAAGACTATACTGATATAAAAACTATATGCTTCCTTAATCATAATGTCAATACGGAGAGGCAACAATAAAAAAAGGCATCCCCGGAAGGATGCCTTTTATATCAAAGTGCTTTATCTTATTACAGGAGACCGCCGATTGCTACAAAAAGTGGTGCGAAAACAACAGCGATGATTGTCATAAGCTTGATCAGGATGTTGATTGAAGGTCCTGATGTATCTTTGAATGGGTCACCAACTGTGTCACCTACTACAGCAGCCTTGTGAGTTTCTGAACCCTTACCGCCGTAAACACCGCTTTCAACATACTTCTTTGCATTGTCCCATGCACCGCCGGCATTTGACATCATGATAGCAAGAAGAACACCTGCAGCAAGAGCTCCTGCGAGCATACCGCCGAGAGCAGCAGGTCCGAGGATAATACCTACAGCAAGAGGAGCAACGATTGCCATTACACCAGGCATAACCATTTCCTTGAGAGCAGCACCTGTGGAGATGTCTACACATCTTGCATAGTCAGGCTTTGTCTTTCCTTCCATGATACCCTTTGTTTCTCTGAACTGGCGTCTTACTTCCTCGATCATCTGGTTAGCAGCTCTACCTACGGAATTCATTGTCATGGCAGAGAAGAGGAAAGGAAGCATTGCACCGATGAAGAGACCGATGATTACAACCGGTTCAAGGAGTGAAATTGCTGTAAGGTTTGTAACTGCAGCATAGGAAGCGAACAGTGCAAGAGCTGTAAGAGCTGCGGAACCGATTGCGAAACCTTTTCCGATAGCAGCTGTTGTGTTTCCTACTGAGTCCAGTGTATCTGTAATCTTTCTTACACCAGGATCAAGCTCTGACATTTCTGCGATACCGCCGGCATTGTCGGAAACAGGACCGTAAGCATCAACTGCAACTGTCATACCTGTTGTGGAGAGCATACCTACTGCAGAAAGAGCGATTCCGTACATACCGCCGAAGTAGTAAGCTACGAAAACTCCGATACTGATAAGGATGATAGGCCACATTGTTGACATCATACCTACACCGAGACCGGAAATGATTGTTGTTGCAGCACCTGTCTGGGACTGTTCTGCAATCTTCTTTACTGAGCTGTAATCTGCTGATGTGTAGATCTCTGTGATCTTTCCGATAAGGATACCAACCAGAAGACCTGCGATGATTGACCATGCATACTTGTAATCTCCGAGCATTTTTCCGGAAAGTACAACTGCTGTTGCAATCACGATGATACCGCTGATATATGTTCCCATGTTAAGGGCACTTGCAGGATTCTTTCCTTCTTTTCCCTTTACACAGAGAATACCGATAACTGATGCGATGATTCCCACTGCTGAGATGATGAGAGGGAAAGCAGCATAAGTTTCTGTAGCGATAGGGCTGTTTGCTGCAGCTACTGCTGAAAGTGTGATAACTGAGATAATGGAACCTACATAAGATTCGAAAAGGTCAGATCCCATACCTGCAACGTCACCTACGTTGTCACCTACGTTATCTGCGATAACTGCAGGGTTACGTGGGTCATCTTCAGGAATACCTGCTTCTACCTTACCTACGAGGTCGGCACCTACGTCAGCAGCCTTTGTATAGATACCACCACCTACACGGCCGAAGAGAGCCATGGATGATGCTCCGAAACCGAAACCTGTAACACACTGTGTTACTGTTGCAAGATCAAGAACCACGAGAACGATACCGATTCCGAGAAGTCCGAGACCTGATACACAGAGTCCCATAACAGCACCGGATCTGAATGCAACCTTGAGGGCCTTGTTCATACCTGAATCTTTTGCAGCTGCGGCTGTTCTTACGTTACCCTTTGTAGCAACGTTCATACCGAAGAAACCTGCAAGAACTGAAAGAAGTGCACCGAAAAGATAAAGAACTGCTGTGGTCCAGTTAAGGGCAAATCCGATGAGGACAAAGAGAATGGCAATTACAATAACCATTGATTTATATTCTCTCTTAAGGAACGCGAAAGCTCCTTCCCTGATAAAACCTGCAATTTCCTTCATGCGATCTGTGCCGGCATCTGTTGAACCGATCCACTTTGCGAGGACGAGAGCCACACAAAGACCGATTGCAGCAGCAATAACGGCAAAAAGTGCGAGTGTCATTTTAATACCTCCAATGAACTATCATCGTACATTAACACTTTTAATAAAGAATATCAATATATGAAGGGAAAAACTTATTCGCCTGAGGAATATTCAGCCACTTTCTGCTGGATCTTTTCCATCCGGGCATCCAGTTCGGCACTTGCTTCCGCACAGTTGTGAAGCTCATCCCAGATCTTCCTGGCCACTTCGTCGGGAATATTCTTCTTGTATCGGATCTTGTGCTCAAGACTGGCCCACCAGTCCATGGAAATGGTACGGAACTGAACTTCCACCTTCATCAGCTTCTTGCAGTCCTGAAGAAAGATAGGGGTCTCGACTATCAGATGGAGACTGCGGTATCCGTTAGGCTTGGGCTTTACTATATAATCTTTCTTTTCTATAAGCCTGATGTCATCGTGCTTGAGAAGTGCTTCGGAAAGCATATAGATATCGGACGGATGGGAACAGATGACCCTTACCCCGGCTATGTCGAAAATGTTTTTTTCTATACTTTCCGTACTCATGGGAAGATTCCTGCGGGTAAGCTTGTCGAAAAGGCTTTCGGGGGATTTGAGGCGCGATTTTATGGATTCGATGGGATTTCTGTCATACTTAAGGGAAAGCTCCTCATTCATTACCCTGAACTTGGTCTCGACCTCCATCATGGCACACCTGTAATAAGCCATGAGCTCCTTGTACGGAAGTGTATTTTTTTCCATCCACTGCTTGATAACCTTCTTGGGCATGATGGACAGCAGCACATCTTTTAAAGCCATATAAATATATTACAATATTAAAAGCGAATTGACAACAAACAATTTGTAAAATAAGATTTTTATGATGAAAAAGAAAATCGTATTTTTATTCATAATCCTGTCATGTCTATGCAGCTGCAGAGATAAAATGAACTTTGAAAAAACAACATTGAAAATAAATGACTGGGTAATAAGTACCGAAATTGCAGATACCGACGAAAAAAGGGCATTGGGGCTTATGCACAGGAAAAACATGCCCGAAGACAACGGAATGCTGTTTGTATTTGACAGTGACAGGAAACTGGTTTTCTGGATGAAGAATACTCTTATACCCCTTTCGGTTGCATATTTATCCAAGGACGGCACCGTAAAGGA
>JAZNLX010000085.1:0-4595 GCA_045579325.1 Spirochaetia bacterium | reverse complement strand
TGGAATGGCTGAGACAGTATACAGCAATTGAAGATGAAAGCTATATCAGAGGCTTCCTGGGAAGAATGCTTTTCTCAGGAGAAGAAGCACTGAAAAAGGTAAATGTACTTTCCGGTGGAGAAAGAGTACGCTGCATGCTGGCAAAGATGATGCTCAGCGGGGCAAATACACTGATTTTCGATGAGCCTACAAACCATCTAGATCTGGAATCTATCCAGTCCCTTAACTCAGGTCTTACAGACTTTACCGGTGTAATCCTCATGAACACCCACGACCACCAGTTTGCGGAAACAGTTGCCAACAGAATCATCGAATTCTGTCCTGACAACAAGATCATTGACAAGAGAATGGGCTTTGACGAATATCTTCTTTCCGAAGATGTTCAGGCACTCAGGGATTCTCTCTACCATGAACACCAGAGACTTTCTATCTGATACATACCGTGTCAGATTTGAAAAACTACTGTCAAACGGCTGCTGTCTCGCCCATGCGGACGGGATGGCTGTCTTTGTTCCTTTCGGGATACCGGGAGAAACAGCAGAAATCAGAATAACAGAACAAAAAAAAGGGTACCTTCTGGGAGAAATCATAGGGATTTCGGATTACAGCAGCCACAGGGTGCAGCCTGTCTGCCCTCTTTTCGGCCGATGCGGAGGATGTTCCCTGCAGCACATCAGCTATGAAAAACAGCTGGAGCTGAAGAAAGAGATGCTTACAGAAGCACTTCAACGAACCGGACACCTGGATTTTTCCGACATAAGGGTTATACCGTCCGAGCCTTACGGCTACAGGATAAGGACACAGTTCCATCCGGCAGAAAAAGGGAAACCGGGCTTTATGTCCAGGGCCAGCAACAATGTGCTCCCTGTGGAGAACTGCCCTATATGCTGCGACGGAATCAATGCACTTCTGGGAAACGGCCGGGAGCTGAAGCTGAAGGAAAGGACTGTATTTTTTGCCCCGGACGGGAAACAGGTTTATTCGCCGGCCATGGGAAACGGTACTTCTGATATAAAAATCAGGCTGAAGGGAAAAGAGATAAGGACAAATTCCCTCTGCTTTTTCCAAAGCAACAGGGAGCTTTTTGAAAGGATGCTGGAAATGCTGGACGGAATGGCGGAAGGGGGAGGCATCTGGCTGGACCTGTATTCGGGAATCGGTCTGCCGGGCATTTTCTTTACAGACCGGTACAGAGAGCTTTATTTTGTGGAAGAAAGCCCTTTTTCATCCCGCTACGGCGCCGCAAACACAGCTGCCTTCGGAAAATGCCGTTTTTTCAACATGAAAACCGAGGCCTGGATAAAATCGCCTAAAAAAAATATTAAACCGGATACAATTTTCCTGGATCCGCCCAGAACCGGAATATCGGATACTGTGGCAGAATACCTGACAGGATCTGAAGCAAAGGATATCTTTTATCTTTCCTGCAACTTTACCACACTGGCACGGGATCTGGGAAAAATAATAGAAAAGAATTATAAAATTTCTTCTATTAATATGTTTGACTTCTATCCGCAGACACCGGATATGGAATGCCTTGTACACCTTTGCCGCATATAAGGAGAAGCTTATGGACCTTAAAGAACTGAGAGAACAGATTGACATTACAGACAGACAGATTGCAGCCCTGTACGAACAGAGAATGCATATTGCACGCCGTGTTGCGGAATACAAGATAGCAAACGGAAAAAATATCTTTGACAAGGCCAGGGAAGCGGAGAAGCTGGAACAGGTAAAAGGCTTTGTGGAAAACGATTTCAACAAGAAAGGAGTACAGGAACTGTTTGAGCACCTGATGGCCATGAGCCGGAAGCTCCAGTATAAAATGATAACTGAAAGGGGTTTTTCCGGAAATTTTCCTTTCCAGGCAGTGGAAAAGCATGAAACCGAAGGGGCAAGGGTTGTTGTTCAGGGAGCTGAGGGATCCTATTCGGATGCAGCCATGATGAAATATTTCGGAAACAACATAAGCTGCTGCCACATGGATACTTTCAGGGAGGCAATGGAAGCCCTGGAGGAAGGGAGATATGACTATGCCATACTTCCCATAGAAAACTCCACAGCCGGTTCCGTAAGCGAAATCTACGACCTGCTTACAGAATTTGACTGCTATATCGTGGGAGAGCAGATAATAAGAATAGAGCACTGCCTGATGGGAATCCACGGTACCAAAAAAGAAGACATCAGAACCGTGCTGTCCCATCCCCAGTCCCTGCTCCAGAGCGCGGACTATCTTTCCAGACACCCCTGGCAGCAGATCGGAATGAGAAACAATGCTTTTGCAGCCAGAAAGGTGGCAGAAGAGAGAGATATGACACAGGCGGCCGTGGCAGGAGAACAGGCTGCGGAAATATACGGGCTGGAGATACTGGAAAAGGGAATCAACAGCAGCAGGGACAATTCCACAAGATTTATCATTGTTTCAAACAGAAAAGTATTCAGAACCGATGCCAAAAAGATAAGCATCTGTATCGAACTGCCCCATCAGAGCGGTTCTCTGTATAATATTCTCTCTCACTTTATCTATAACAACCTTAACATGACAAAGATAGAAAGCCGTCCGGTTGAAGACAGAAGCTGGGAATACAGATTCTTTATCGATTTTGAAGGGAACCTGGCTCAGAGTGCCGTAAAAAATGCCCTTAGAGGGATACGGGAAGAGGCCAGAAGCATGAAAATTCTTGGAAATTACTGACAAAAAAATTGATCCATGCCCGATTCGAACGGGCGGCCTCTTCCTTAGGAGGGAAGCGCTCTATCCTGCTGAGCTAATGGATCAACAATTATACTATAATAAAAAAATAAAAATTCTGCAACAAATATTTATAATTATATGTTGTTGTGTAAAAAATAGAGTGATATAATTTACTGGAAATTTTTAACAAGAGGTTATTTAAATGCAGAAATTAACCGGAAAAGAATACCTTCTGGGTGTTCAGCATCTGTTTGCCATGTTCGGTGCAACAGTATTGGTTCCTATACTGACAGGCTTCAGTCCTGCAGTTGCTCTTTTTACAGCAGGTGTTGGAACACTTATCTTTCATGTATGTACCGGATTCAAGGTACCTGTTTTCGTAGGATCTTCCTTTGCTTTCATAGGTGCGGTGGCTGCTGCGGTTGCATCAAAGGGAATCCCTTATGCACAGGGGGGTATCATGGTTTCGGGTCTTATCTACCTGATCTTTGCGGCTGTGGCATACAGTGCGGGTCCTGATAAGATCAAGAAATTCTTTCCACCTGAAGTTACAGGCCCGATCATCATCGTAATCGGTATCGGTCTTTCCGGTGTTGCCATAAACGACTGTCTCGGCGGTGCAAGCCTTGCCGGCGGTATCAACATGACAGCAGGAACAAACCTTCTCATTGCCGGCTTTACTCTGGCTGTGGTTATTGTATGCATGCTTTTTGCAAAAGGCTTCTTCAAGCTGGTTCCGATCCTTATCGGTATTGCCGCAGGTTATATTTTCTGCATGATTCTCAGCTCAGCAGGTCTTTTCTCCATGGATTTCAAGACCATTGCAGATGCAAACTGGATCAATATTCCGTTTGTTTCCACCTTTACAAACTCACACGGACATACATGTACTTTCCTCAGCATGCCTAAGTTTGATATCGGAATCATTCTTTCCATCGCCCCTATCGCCCTTGTAACATTCATGGAGCATATCGGAGATATTACAACCAACGGTGCTGTAGTAGGCAAGGATTTCTTCAAGAATCCGGGTCTCCACAGAACACTTATGGGAGACGGTCTTGCAACATTTGTAGCAGGTTGTCTCGGCGGTCCTGCAAATACAACATATTCCGAAAACACAGGAGTTCTTGCAACAACAAAGAACTATAATCCTCAGATTCTGAGACTGGCAGCCGTATTTGCCATTATTCTCGGTCTTTTCGGAAAATTCGGTGCAATCCTCCAGACTATTCCAGGTCCTGTAAAGGGGGGTGTGGAACTCATGCTGTTCGGTATGATCTCCAGTATCGGTATCAGAACTCTGGCGGAGTCAAATCTTGACTTTACACATTCAAGAAACCTGGCAATCGTGGCACTCATCCTGACAACAGGTCTGGGAATCGGAGCCATCGGAGGTATCCCTGTGATTATCGGTTCCACAATGATCAATATTTCAGGCCTTTTCGTTGCAACTGTACTGGGTGTTACACTCAATGTGATTCTTCCTAAAAAAATCTGAAAAAGGAGCAGAAATTGTATACAACTGACAATCCAAAAGTTCATGTAATGACACATCCTCTCATCAAGCATAAGATTTCCATGCTGAGAGACAAGAATACTACAGTAAAGGAATTCAGAGAGCTGGCTTATGAAATTTCCCTGTTGGAGGGATATGAAGCCACAAGAGACCTGACACTCTGCAAAAAGGAGATTGAAACTCCTATCACCAAAACAAATGCGGATTTTATCGAAGAGCATATCGCAGTTATCCCTATCCTGAGAGCAGGTCTGGGAATGACAGATGCACTCCTGGCGCTTGTACCTACCGCAAAAGTGGGACATATCGGACTTTACAGGGATGAAGAGACACTTCAGCCTCAGGAATATTACTGCAAACTTCCGGTGGATATTGAAAACCGTC
>JAZNLX010000084.1:0-3993 GCA_045579325.1 Spirochaetia bacterium | reverse complement strand
TGCCGCCACCGGAAATTTCATGGGAATCGCATGTGCGGTCATTCCGATGATACTTCTTGCAATGTTTACTCTGAAAAGGATAAAAGGAACAGAAAATGAGTGAAATTCTTAAAAATCTTACGGAGGCAATAGGAAAAACTCCTCTGATAGAGCTTCGGGCATATAAAGAGAAAAAAGGACTCTTCGGAAATATCCTGGCTAAGGCCGAATGCTTCAATCCTGCGGGAAGTGCCAAGGACAGGGCTGCCCTTTACATGATCCTGGACGGGGAGAAAAAGGGCCTTCTGAAACCCGGTTCCGTCATAGTTGAGCCCACCAGCGGCAACACCGGTATCGGGCTGGCATGGATAGGGGGGCTCCGGGGCTACCGGGTCATACTTACCATGCCTGATACCATGAGCGAGGAGCGGAGAAAGCTTCTTAAGGCCTACGGTGCGGAGATCGTGCTTACTCCCGGTGCTGACGGAATGAGCGGAGCAATCAAGGAGGCGGAAGCCATCGCCGCTTCGGTTCCGGGTGCTTTTATTCCGGGACAGTTTGACAACAGGGCCAATGTCCGGGCCCATTTCGAGACCACCGGTCCCGAAATCTGGGAGGCAACAGGGGGCAAGGTGGATTTTCTGGTGGCCGGAGTTGGTACCGGCGGAACCCTTACCGGAACCGGACTTTATCTCAGGGAGCGGAATCCTGATATAAAAATCGTAGCAGCCGAGCCGGAGGATTCTCCTCTTCTGTCGGGAGGAAAGGCCGGGGTGCACAAGCTTCAGGGAATCGGTGCAAACTTCATACCTTCGATCATGGATACGGAACTGCCGGACAGGATAATCCGTGTCAGCTCCGGCTCAGCTTTTGAAGCAGCCCGGGAACTGGTAAGGACAGAGGGTATTCTTGCGGGAATTTCTTCAGGAGCCGCACTGTGGGCCGCATCTGTCATTGCTTCGGAAAGGGAAAACGAAGGAAAGAATATTGCGGTGGTACTGCCGGATACAGGAGAACGTTACCTTTCCACAGGAATATTTGACTGAGATTCTGTAATAATACTTGACAACAATTTTTCTGAAATATATACTACCTATGTTCTGCACCCATAGCTCAGCTGGATAGAGCAACTGCCTTCTAAGCCGTAGGTCAGAGGTTCGAATCCTCTTGGGTGTACGTATAAGTCCCTTTCTAAGGGACTTTTTTTATTATAGCCTTTATTGCTTCATCCGCTATCATTATTCCGAACACAGCTGTTACATGGGGATAGCTTCCCAGACTTCTTTTTGCACCCTGAACCGGGTTTTCCTTTCTGTCGGGGTCATCTTCCGCGCAGATCAAGGCATTGTTGTCCGGGAGCTCGGTAGACCATACGCAGCGTATTCCCTTGTCGATACCCCTTTTACGCAGGGCCTGCCTCAGGTTTCTGGCCAGAGGGCATACAGAGGTACGGGAAATGTCTCCCGACTTTATGGCTGTCAGGTCTGTTTTCAGGGCGGCACCCATGGATGAGATTACCCGGATGGAGTTTCTGAATGCATATTCAAGCAGATCTGTCTTGGGTCCCAGCGAGTCAATTGCGTCGATGACAATATCGGGGCGGTGAGCCAGAAGGGAACCGATGTTGGTGCTGTCTGCTGCTACCCGGAAAATTTCCACTTCTGCGGCAGGATTTATATCCTGTATTCTTGCTTTCACAGCTTCCGTCTTGGGAATTCCCACGGTGGAGTCCAGTGCGCAGACATGGCGGTTTATGTTTGTTACCGAAATACAATCGGGATCAATCAGTCTGAATTTGCCTATTCCGCAGCGGGCCAGCATTTCCGTTGCCCATCCCCCTACGGCCCCCACGCCGAAAACCGTTACCGATGCTTCCCTGAGTCTGCCCAGGTTTTCCTCTCCCGCAAGCCTTGAAAATCTTGAAAATCGCTCCATATTCCCATTATATATAATTAATTAAGTAAAATAAAGAAATTTCTGTTGTTATTATGAGGAAATCGGGTTATAATTAAAAAACTTACTATATTATGAACGAGGAGAAAAAATGAAAAAGAGTTTAATGATTCTTATGGTGCTTATCATGAGTGCATCTATGGCTTTCGCAGCCGCAACAGGTGAAGCACCGGCAGAAGACAACAAGGTTCTCAGACTTCTTTCCTGGACTGGTTATGCTCCTGATTCACAGATTACAGAATTTGAAAGGCTTTACGGAATCAAAGTGGAAGTTACTTACAGTTCAAACGAGGAAATGATTTCCAAGCTGAGAGCAACACGCGGTGGCGGATTTGACCTTGCTCAGCCTTCACAGGATAGAGTAGTGGCTGTAGTTGAACAGTTCGGAATCTATCAGCCTATCGATTACTCAAAGGTAAACGAGGCTCAGCTTGACCAGAACATCCTCAATGCCACAAAGAAGTATACAGAATTCAAGGGACAGTCCTATTCTGTACCTCACGTGTTCGGAACATCCGGTCTTATCGTGAACAGGAAATATGCTCCAGACGCAAAGGATTACACAGACCTTCTGGATCCTAAGTATGCGGGACACGTTTCCTACAGATGCAAAAGACCTATTCTCTGTGCAATGGGATTTGCTCTCGGATACGATCCGTTTGCTCTCTACAACGACAAGGCAGGATATCAGAAGATGCTTGATGACGTTTCCGGTAAGCTTATCGACGGAAAGAAAGTTCTCAAGAACTACTGGGAAAACGGAGATGCTCTTCTCGAAGGTATGAGAACAGGCGAAATCTGGCTTGCAAAGGGTTGGGAACAGGGAGCATGGAAGCTCTATAAAGAAAATCCTGACATCGACTATGTTGCACCTAAGAGCGGTTCAATGGCATTTGTCGATACATTCTCCATTCCTGCAAAATCAGAAAATGTTGACGGCGCTTACAAGTGGATCAACTTCGTTCTCCAGCCGGAAAAGGCAGCTGAGTTTACAAATGCAGAAGGTTACGGAACAGCATCAAAGGATGCAGTAAAGTTCTACTCACCTGAAGCAAAGGCAAACTTTGAAAGATGCTTCACTCCGGAAGTTATGGCAAACATGAACTGGTATCCTACAGTTCCTGCCGGACTTGAAGAGATGGAAGGAAAAGTTCTGGATAAGATCAGAGCGGCAAAATAAAAAATCAGAGCCGGTCATCAGACCGGCTTATTTGTAAACGGCGGGTGAAAAGATGGAAATAGATCTTTCGGTAAAGAATGTAGTCAAGAAATTCGGAAATTTTACCGCAGTAGATAACGTAAGCTTCGATGTGGAGGATGGAAAGTTCTTCTCCATTCTCGGTCCTTCAGGATGTGGAAAGACAACATTGCTCAGGATGATAGCAGGTTTCTTTGAGCCGACTTCCGGTGCCATTGAAATCAGGGGAAAGGATATGTGCAACGTTCCCCCTAACAAAAGGCCTGTAAATCTTGTCTTTCAGCATCTTGCACTTTTTCCTATGATGGATGTAAAGGAAAACATTGCCTTCGGTCTCAGACGCCGGGGAGAGAAAACTCCGGAAGTCATGAAAAAAGTGCATAACATGCTTGAAAGGGTAGGTCTTCCCGATTATGCGGATAAGAAGATCCATCAGCTTTCGGGCGGACAGAAGCAGCGTATTGCCATTGCAAGATGTCTGGTGCTTGAGCCTACCGTTCTTCTTCTGGACGAACCGCTGGGAGCCCTGGACCTCAAGCTCAGGGAGCATATGAAGGTGGAGCTGAAGAAACTTCAGTCTGAAGTGGGAACCACATTCGTATACATTACCCATGACCAGTCGGAAGCCATGGTGATGAGCGACTATGTGGCTGTAATGAATCACGGCCGTTTCGAGCAGCTCGATACCCCAAGCAACCTCTACAACAACCCGGCTTCCTCCTTTGTGGCCATGTTTGTCGGAAACAACAACAAGATTACAGGAACCCTGGCCAAGGATGAAAGCGGCAGCTTCTACATGAGGGACAGCAACGGAATCAAGTATAACGTCAAGGACATCAGGGACTGTGCAGAGGGAGATTATA
>JAZNLX010000083.1:0-3929 GCA_045579325.1 Spirochaetia bacterium | reverse complement strand
ACAGATATGTACGAAAACTTTGCAAAGGATGCAGAGGCTGAAGGCTTCAAGGCTCTTGCTGCAAAATTCAGAGCAGTAGCTGCCATCGAAAAGCATCACGAAGAGAGATACCGCGCACTTCTCAAGAATGTGGAAACTGCTCAGGTATTCGAAAGAAGTGAAGTAAAGATCTGGGAATGCCGCAACTGCGGACACATCATCGTAGGAACAAAGGCTCCTGAGCTTTGTCCTGTATGTCTCCATCCAAAGGCATATTTCGAGCTTAACGCAGAAAACTACTGATTCGTTTTTTACATACAATGAAAAAGGGCTTCGTCATGAAGCCCTTTTTTTGTCATTTGAAGAAGGTCATAAGCAGGGTGCCGACCACCATGAGGGAGAGCCCCAGAGCACCTTTCCGGGAAAGCTTTTCCTTGAACACCACATAGGAGAAGGCCACGGTAATAAGGATGCTGAGCTTGTCTATAGGAACTACCACGCTTACCTCTCCGTTCTGGATGGCATAGTAGTAGCAGAGCCAGGAGGCTCCTGTGGCCAGACCTGAGAGGGAGATAAAGATAAGCTCCTTTCTGTCCAGATGCCGGAGACCGGTATGCTTTCCTTTGCCGAAAACAATAAGCCAGGCCATCAGCAGAACCACGCAGGTACGGATGGCGGTGCTCAGGTTGGATTCCACCCCGGTAATGCCCACCTTGGCCAGAATGGACTGAAGAGCGGCAAACACGGCTGCCAGTACGGCATAGAGCATCCAGCTTCTTCCCTGCACCTGATTGTCGGATTCCTTTTTTTCCACCATAAGAAAAATTCCTGTTCCCAGAATAAGGGTGGAGAGAAGCTTCATGGCCAGGTTGGAGGTTTCTCCGAAGCATATCATAGCCATGATAACGGTCAGTATTGTACTTGATTTGTCTATAGGGACTACCTTGTTCACGTCTCCCATGGAAAGAGCCTTGAAATAGCATATCCAGGAAGCGCCTGTGGCCAGACCTGAAAGGATGAGAAAAATCAGGGATTCGGTCCTGATGTCCTGCAGTGTATCCTGGGACCCTACCACAAAAACCATGATCCAGGCAAAAACCAGAACCACCACGGTACGGATTGCCGTAGCCAGATCGGAATCGGTATGTTTTATACCGCACTTGGCCAGAATGGATGTAAGTCCTGCAAAAAAAGCCGAAAGAACAGCGGCTGTCAACCAAAGCATATGTTACCTCGGTTCTACTCTACTCCCTTTCAGCTTTTAAAACAATATGGTTATGGATTTAAGAAAGGAATCAGATAAACTCCAGAATCTCGGCGGCGTTGGTGTCCGGTTTTACCTTTTCCATTACCCGCTCTATATTGCCCTGTTCATCAATGATGAATGTGGTACGAACCACTCCCATGGCTACCTTACCGCACATCTTTTTTTCCTGCCATACGCCGAAAGGTTCGATGGCCTTCAGTTCAGGGTCTGAAAGGAGGATAAACGGGAGATCGTACTTGGCTGCAAATTTCTGATGGGATGCCACGCTGTCCTTGCTGATGCCGATGACAACCACCCCTTTTTTCTCAAATTCCTTGTAGATGCCGGCAAAAGCGCAGGCCTGACGGGTACAACCCGGTGTGTTGTCCTTTGGATAAAAATAGATAACTACCTTTTTTCCGAGAAAATCTGAAAGGGAAACATTGTTTCCGTCCTTGTCCTGAAGTGTAAAATCGGGTGCTTTCATCCCTTTTTCAAGCATTTTGTACCTCCTGTCAATATAAATATAACATCAAAACGGCAGAATTCAAAACAGTTCCTTTACTTTTTCCAGAATCAGGATGTCGGCAGGAAGCCAGTCCGGGGTATGGATTTCGTCCTTGGTAAGCCAGCGGAACGCACTGTGCTCGGAAAGAACGGGACTCCCCTGATCCAATGTACATAGAAAACAATCCATGGAGAGGTGGAATGTGGGATAATCGTACTCCACGGTGCCGATAAGCCTTTCGGGGATAACGGTAACGGAAAGCTCCTCCCGAATTTCCCGTACAAGGGCTGCCTCCGGGGTCTCGCCGCTCTCTATCTTGCCACCGGGAAATTCCCAGCCCCCCTTGAAATCGCCGCTGCCCCGCTGTGTGGCAAGAATCCGGCTGTTGTCCTTGATTACGGCTGCAACTACACGTACGGTTTTCAAATAAGGACTCCGTTGCAGTGATCTATCTCGTGCTGAATGATCTGTGCCGGAAAGCCCCGGTAGATTTTTTCGCATTCATTCAGATTCATATCCAGATACCTGACCTTGACAGTTCTGAAGCGCCGGCAGGGTCTGGGGCCACCCAGGAGAGAAAGGCACCCTTCCTCGGTTTCGTAAGGACCCGACGAGGTGATAATTTCGGGATTAAGCATGACGGTGTAGCTGCTTCCGTCCTGAAAGGCGATGATGCATCTGCGTATGCCGATCATGTTGGCAGCCATTCCCACGCAGTTTTCCTTATGGGCAATCAAGGTATCCAGAAGATCCTGGGCCGCAGCAAGATCGGTCTCTGTGGCAGGCTCTGATTTTTCGGCCAGAAATGCCGGGTCGTGGACAAGGGCTCGGATCATGTCAGAACTCGACTGTTTCAGGAGCCTTGGCAAAGGAGCTGAAGGTGGCTACGCAGTTTTTCAGGTAGAATACCTGTGTGTTGCCGTCGTTCTCGTCATACATGCAGCGGAGCATGGGATAAGCATCCAGCATGGATTTGCGGGCTTCGAAGCGGTCATCCTCCACCAGAACGCAGGCAACACGGAGCCAGGTACCGTCGCAGAAGGCACAGAGCTCTGCCTTAGGGTTTGCAGCCAGCTGACGGCTGGTGGGCTTTATTTTTCCGGTCTGTATGTAGAGTTTTCCTTCAAATTCGTTGATTGTCCCGAAAGGGCGTACACGGGGCTGATCCCCCTCAACAGTAGCCAGATAATATGTTTCTGCTTTCTTTAAGAAATCGTAAACTCTTTTCATGTTGTCTCCTTTTTTTTATTCTGCCAGTTTTTTAAGGCTCTCTCCCGAAAAGCGGAAGGTGGTCCAGTCGCTCATCTGCTCGGCTCCCAGGGAAAGGTAGAAATCGATGATGGGCTTGTTCCAGTCCAGGCACCACCACTCAAATCTTCCGCAGCCGCGCTTTACTGCAATGCGGGCCAGTTCCCTGAGAATTCCCTTTCCGTGTCCGCGGCCTCTGTATTCAGGCAGGACATAAAGATCCTCCAGATAGATGCCGGCTTTTCCGAGAAATGTGGAGAAATTATGGAAAAACAGGGCAAAACCCACCTCTTTTCCATCCTCCATGGAGAAAATGACCTCGGCTATATGCTTTTCGAAAAGCCACTGACGGAGAATTTCCTTGTCGGCCACCACCAGATCGGACATTTTTTCGTACTCTGCCAGCTGCCGGATGAAGCTGAGAATCAGATCTGTATCTTTTTCCGTTGCAAAACGGTATTGGATTGTGTTCATGGGCGTATTATAGCACGGAATGGGAGGAATTTGCAGTAAAATAATTTACATGTTATAATAAAAGTATGGACACCCACAGCAAGGAAGTACGAAGCTACAATATGTCCTGCATCAAGGGCAAGAATACCAGACCGGAGCTGAAGGTCAGAAAATATCTCTTTGCCCGGGGCTTCAGGTTCAGGAAAAACGATAAACGTTATCCCGGCACTCCTGACATAGTACTTCCTAAATACAAGACCATGATTTTCGTGAACGGCTGCTTCTGGCACGGTCATCAGGGTTGCAGATATTTTGTCATACCAAAATCAAATACCGACTTCTGGCTTAAGAAAATAACCAGGAATATCACCAATGACGGTAAGAATACTACCCTGCTGAAAGAAATGGGCTGGAAGGTAATCACTGTATGGGAATGCATGCTGAAACCGACTGTCGCAGAAGAAACCCTGGAAAAGCTTGCGAAGCAGACCAGGG